>NZ_BBOC01000017.1:0-70101 GCF_001485335.1 Type-D symbiont of Plautia stali
AATTGAGGCTATTCATTGTAAGTGATTTTAAATAAATATATTTTAGGTGGGAATGATTCGCAGCAGAGATTAGCGTCAGATAACCATAATCAAATCAGAGTAAGTTCTTCATTCACTTCAATTCCCTGACTCGCTTTGCAGGGTAAAGTCTTACGGAAATCACATAGGAATGGAGCCGATTTCTTGCAAAATGTTGTAGCTTAAACAGATTACAACGTGAGCGTTGATCTGTTTGAGTAGGGGTTCACATGCAGGGCACCAGAATTCGGCTTTTGGTTGGCGGATTGATCCTTGCGGCATCCGGCTTTGGCGCACACGCTGAAACACTCCAGCCCGATCCCGCCTGGCAGGAAGGTAAACTGGACAATGGTTTTAGCTGGCAGCTTCTGACAACACCACAGCGTCCGAGCGATCGCATTGAGTTGCGCCTGATCGTTAACACCGGCTCGCTGGTGGAGAGCGCGCAGCAAACGGGCTTCAGCCACTTGATTCCACGTATGGCGATGGTACACAACGCCGCGTTGGACACCAACCAGCAACGCGCGCTGTGGCAGCAGGCGATGGACCCGCAGCGACCGCTGCCACCGGCGATATCGTCATACGATTACACCCAATACAACCTGAGTTTGCCGAATAACCGCCCTGAGCTGCTGAAAGAAGCGCTGAGCTGGCTGGCGGCGACCGCAGGCAAAATGACCATTAATGAGCAGGTGATCTCGACCGCGTTAACCGCGACCGACCCGATTGCCACCTGGCCACCTAACACCCAAGACGTGTGGTGGCGTTATCGTTTGAAAGGCTCAGCGATGCTGGCGCACGATCCTGGCGAACAGCCGCGTGCACCGGTGGATATCGCTCAACTTAATAGCTTCTATCAGCAGTGGTACACCCCGGATGGCATGACGCTATACGTGGTGGGCAACGTGGATAGTCGCAGTATGGCCGAGCAGATCAATAAAGCGTTCTCACCGCTGAAGGGCAAGCGCGTGGCTCCGGCTGCACTGCCGACGCTGTCACCGCTGCCGCATCAGGCGGTTAACCTGGTCAACGGCGGTATGAACCAGGATCGTCTGTCTTTGGTGTGGGATACGCCGTGGCAACCGATTCGCGACTCGCAAAATCTGCAACACTACTGGCAGAGCGATCTGGCGCGTGAAGCCCTGTTCTGGCATGTGCAGCGCTCGCTGGCGGACAGCAAAGCGCAGAACGTCCAGGTCGGTTTTGACTGCCGTGTGCTGTACCAGCGCGCACAGTGTTCCATTAATATGGACAGCCCTAATGCCTCGCTGGCGCAGAACATGAATCAGGTGGCGAAAGAGTTGGCGGTGGTGCGTGATAAAGGCTTACCGCAGGAAGAGTTTGATGCGCTGATGGCGCAAAAGCTGTTAGAGCTGAACAAGCTGTTCGCCACTTACGCACGTACTGATACCGATATTCTGATGGGGCAGCGTTTGCGTTCACAGCAGAATGCGGTGGTGGATATCGCACCGGAGCAGTACCAGAAGCTGCGTCAGGCGTTTCTCAGCGAATTGACACGTGAGCAGCTCAACCAGGAACTGCGCCAGCAGCTGACGCAGGAACTGACGATGGTGTTGATTCAGCCGCAGGGCGAACCGGAAACCAACGTGAAGATGCTGCAGGACAGTTGGGACAAGGTGATGAAGGTACCCGATGCGCCTGCCGCACCGGCTGCGCCAGATGATGCCAAACCGGAAAGTAATGGCAGCGCGAGCGCCACTGACCCGGCGCAACCGTCGTCATGACAAATAATTTATGATTCATGGCCCAAGTTTAATCATCTTGGCACATGTCATCCCCAAAATAATTTGAGCTGCAGCAAGGCGGCAAGGGTGTTCATCCCCAGGAGCTTACATCAGTAAGTGACTGGGGTGAACGCGCGCAGCCAACGCCGCTGCAGCTCAAAGTATGAAGGGGATCATTTGGCGCGAAGCCATTCGGTCACGAGCATCGGCCAGCTCGCTAGCGGTAAATCCGCCACGCCCCGGATGCCAAATCCGTGGCCGCCTTTCTGATAGAAGTGAATCTCCACCGGCACTTTGTGCTCCCGCAGCGCGCTGAAGAACACCATGCTGTTATTTACGGAAACCGACTCATCATCAGTGGCGTGAATCAGCAGCGTGGGTGGCGTTTGCGCATGCACACGCGTTTCCAGTGAATAGGCTTCAATCAGCTTTTGATCAGGCCACGCGCCGAGCAAGCGGGTGCGCGAGCTTTCGTGCGCCAGCCCGTCACGCATGCTGATTACCGGATAAAGTAGCACCATCGCATCCGGGCGCGGTGAGAAGCTGTCGGCCTGATCCTGAACCGGGTAGACCTTCTCGCCAAAGCGCGTGCCCAGGCTGGCGGCCACGTGTCCCCCGGCAGAGAAGCCCATCATCACAATATATTTGCCATTCATGCCGCGCTGCGCACGATCTCGCAGCACGCGAACCGCACGCTGCGCATCGGCCAGCGGTGCATCCGGGCCTTCGTGATGGCCATCGTAGGGCAGGCGATAGGTCATCACCGCCAGCGTATAGCCCATGGAAGTGAAGAAGGTGGCGAGCGCGCTGCCTTCACGGTCAATCAGTACCCGCTGATAGCCCCCGCCAGGCGCAACCAGCAGCGTAATCCCGTTGGAGGTTTCCGGATGCCAGATTGCCATCTCCGGGCAACGCACACCGGTGGCGGCGCGGTCATAGGGTTCATATTCTTTAGCAAGATCGACGATTTGCGGTTGAGCGCGCGAATCGCTCGCGCCTGGCGCATCACCGTGCGGCCAGATATTAATAATTTCTGTGTGCATACAATCAGTCCTGAGCGAGTCATGTTGTCGTTATTCTGTTCGCGGCCGGAGTCACAGCGTCCTGCTGTTATTGATTAAAACATGGTCTGTTTTCCTGCTGGCGTCCAGCCGAAAACCGCCGATTTCATCAGTTTCGGACTATGCCTGGCGGCCCGTTTTCTTGCCGTAATCGATTGAATTTAAATTGATCTTATTAGTAAGGCTGAAGTGGTTTTGAGGGGCGTCTGTCGGATGGGGATGACTGGCGATGATGATGAAAATTAGTAGTGAAAAATGTGTTGTTAATACAAATTTCCCTGTGACTTCGGTAAGTCGGGGTAATGATTTTTTCAGGGGCGCAGGTCAATTTGGTAGCGGCGCGATTTATCGCGCAATAAATTGCGCCGCGACGGATTTTGTAGGGTGCGGCCTTTAGGCCGCCCGTTGCCGCCATCGGGCGCGCCATGGCACGCCACTACCCACCGTAGCGGATTTATTAATGATTTGGCATGGCTTCCAACGGGATAATCGCGCCACGATGCTGAATCACCGTACTGGCGGTGAGATGACCACGCGCTGCGGCATCTTCCGCGCTTCCACCGGCTAAACGCACGGCCAGGTAACCGGCGCTAAACGAATCGCCTGCGGCAGTGGTATCGATCACTTTCTCTTTTGCCAGCTTAATCGCCGGCACTTCGCACAGGGCATCGTCGCCTATCGCCACTAAGCAGGAATCGGCACCGCGTTTAATGGCGATCTCCTGCACGCCAGCCTCACGCGTTCGCGCAATCACCGCTTCCAGCGGCTGTTCGCCCCACAGCAGATGTTCATCGTCAAGCGTCAGGAAGGCCATGTCGGTGTGTCGCAGCATCTCAGCGTACGCCTGCTGTGCGCTGGCTTGGTCAGCCCACAGGCGCGGACGGTAATTGTTATCGAAAATCACTTTTCCGCCGTTTTGACGACAGGCGCTGAGCAGGGTCATCAGCTTCTCGCGGCTGGCCGCAGGCAGGATCGCCAGACTAATTCCGCTGAGATAGAGGTAATCGTAATGGGCGAGTTGCTGGCAGATCGCCTCAGATTCCGGACTATCCAGCCAAAAACGTGCGGCCGCATCGTTACGCCAGTACCAGAAGGTGCGTTCACCATGTTCATCGGTTTCAATGAAGTACAGGCCCGGCATTTTGTTATCGAGGCGCTGAATCAGCTGAGTTTGCACCTGCTCTTGCCGCCAGGCGGCGATCATCTGATCGCTGAAGCTGTCGGTGCCGAGTGCGGTGACATAATCTACCCGTAATTGCTGGCTATCTGACTGACGCGCCAGATAGACCGCGGTATTCAGCGTGTCACCGCCAAAACCGCGTTTGATGTTCTCACCCTTTTCGGACAGCTCAATCATACATTCGCCAATGATGGCGATGGTCTTCTGCGTCATGATCTTTAACCTGTAGTGAATTATGCTGACGAGTCTCGCGCCTGGTATGGCAGCTGTCAATGGTTTTTAAAACGATGTTTTAATTTAGCTTAAGGTGATGGATGGCCCCGTCAACGGTGATTTAGCGGCCAAAGCGCCGTTTGTTTTGCCGATTAAGCCTGACACGCGCTGATACACTCAACTGCTCGTGTGGTTGCTGAGACACATAAAGTTATCCCGTTGATAGCCGATACTTGCCGCTGGGATGTTATTTGCAGGCACCCACCACCAACCAGGAAAAAACCATGGTGATGAATAATTTAAGTCATCGGCTGCCTATTTCAATTGAACTGGAGCAACAACAGGAAACGCGTCTCTTCTGGCAGCAGTGCCAACGATTCTATACTTTCCAGCCGATCTACCAGGTCTCCGGCCGTTTACTGGCCATTGAATTACTGACTGCGGTGACTCATCCCTCCGCACCAGAGAAAAGGTTGTCGCCCGAAACCTATTTTGATGCGCTGAATATCGCGCAGCGTCTCGACGTCGTCGAGGAACAGCTTGAGCTGTTATTACAGTGGTCACACTTTTTCACCCAGCGTCAGTTGGTGGCGTCCGTTAATATCGATGGCCCGACGTTGATGGCAATACAGCAACATGCTGGGATTCGTGAATTAATCTCTGAACTGCCGTGGATGCGCTTCGAACTGACCGAACACCATGCGCTGCCGCAGGAGGAGATGGTGGCGAAGATGCCCGAGCTTGGGCCGTTGTGGCTGGATGACTTTGGATCTGGCATGGCGAACTTCTCTGCGCTCACCGAACTGCGCTATGACTATATTAAGCTGTCTCGCGAGTTGTTTATGCTGCTGCGTTCAACCGATGAAGGCCGCTCACTGTTTTCGATGTTACTGGCGCTCATCAACCGTTATTGCAACGGTGTGATCGTGGAAGGCGTTGAAACAGAAGAGGAATGGCAGCAGGTGCAGAATTCGCCCGCCATGGCCGCGCAAGGCTATTTCTTCTCGCGCCCGGTTCCCTTCAGCGAACTGGAAAATATGGCACTTGAGCTTCCCTGACCCCGTTCCGTGACGTCTCGACTACAGTTAGTTGAGACGTGGAAGGGCAAGGAGGAAGCATAATGTCACGCACAGGAAAGATCCTGAGTTGGGTTTTCGGGATTTTATTATTATTGATTGTGGTGGTCGTGGTGATAATCGCCACCTTCGACTGGAACCGCCTCAAACCGACTATCAATCAAAAAGTCTCGGCTGAACTGAATCGACCTTTCGCCATTCGCGGCGACCTGGGCGTTGCCTGGGTGCGCAATCGCGAAGAGCCTGGCTGGCGCAGTTGGGTACCCTGGCCACAGGTGCATGCCGACGACATTATGCTCGGTAACCCTCCCAATATTCCTGATGTCACCATGGTGCACTTGCAGCGCGTTGAAGCCACGCTTGCGCCGCTGGCGCTGCTGCATCAAGAGGTTTATCTGCCGTGGATCAAGTTGCAGTTACCGGATGCGCGCTTGGTACAAACCGCCGATAAAAAGAATAACTGGACCTTCAACTTAGCCAGCAGCGCCAATAGCGATGCCAACGCACCGCCTTCAGCCTGGTCATTCCGTCTTGATAACATCCTGTTTGATAAGGGGGAAGTGCGCTATCGCGATGCCATCAATAAGGCTGATGTCACGGTCATTATCAACCCGTTAGGTAAACCGCTGCCTTATGCCCAAGTCGCTGGCGGTAACGATCAGCAAAAAGGCGCGGGTGATTTTGTTTTCGGCTGGCAGGCAAACGGCACCTATAACAACCAGAAGCTGGAGGGTGAGGGCAAAATTGGCGGCATGCTATCGCTGCGCAGCAAAACGACCCCTTTCCCGCTGCAGGTCGATGTGCGTAACGGCACGACGCGGGTGCGTGTTGATGGCACTTTGCAGGATCCGCTCAATCTCGGTGGCTTAGATGTGCGCCTGCGTTTTTCTGGCGACACCCTGGCGAACTTGTATGGTTTGACCGGCGTGCTGTTGCCGGATACGCCGCCTTATGAAACGGATGGTCACCTGATTGCGCGCTTTAATGAGGAAAAAGGGCCGCTGTTCCAGTATGAGAAGTTTAACGGTCATATTGGTGACAGTGATATTCATGGCTCGTTGACCTATCGTCAGGCAAAACCGCGCCCGAGCCTGACCGGTGAGCTGAGTTCAAATCAGCTGCGTATGGCGGATTTAGGGCCGCTGATCGGGGTTAACTCAGGCAAAGGCAGTGAGAAAACCCAGCAGGCCAAAGCACAGCGCGGCGACGCCTCTACGCAACCCGCGGACCGTGTGCTGCCACACGATAAGTTCGATACCAAAAGCTGGGATGTGATGGATGCCGATGTGAAGTTCAGCGGCAAACGCATCGAACACAGCAGCAAGCTGCCGCTCAGCGATCTTTACACCCATCTTCAATTGAAGAACGGCGATCTACTGTTAGATCCGCTGCGCTTTGGCATGGCGGGCGGCAGTATCAATTCCACCTTGCATCTGGAAGGGGATAAAAGTCCGATGCGCGGTCGAGCTGATTTGCACGCGCGTAAATTGCAATTGCGTCAGCTGTTCCCGAATGTCACCGCGATGCAGCGTAGCCTGGGGCAGTTGAATGGTGATGCGACCCTGAGCGGTACCGGGAATTCAGTGGCGGATTTGCTGGGTAGCAGTAACGGTGAGCTGAAGTTGTTGATGAACGATGGCTTGATCAGCCGCAGTCTGATGGAGATTGCCGGATTAAACGTCGGCAATTATGTGGTCGGTAAGCTGTTTGGTGACGATGAAGTGCGCATCAACTGCGCGGCCACCGATCTGAATATCCGTCAGGGGCTGGCCACACCGAAGGTGTTTGTGCTGGATACCGAGAATGCGGTGATCAACGTCACTGGCAACGTCAACTTCGCCAATGAGCGGATGGATTTGTCGATTAATCCGGAGAGCAAAGGCATTCGTATTATCACTTTGCGTTCGCCGCTCTATGTGCGCGGCACCTTTAAAAATCCTGATGCGGGTGTGAAAGCGGGGCCGTTGATTGCGCGCGGTGCGGCAGCCGTTGCGCTGGGTGCTGTGGTGGCACCGGCTGCGGCGCTGCTGGCACTGATTTCGCCCAGCGATACGGATGCGAATCAGTGCAGTAACGTGTTGCAGCAGATGAAAAGTAAAAGTGATCAGTTACGCCACAGCACTTTGATGATGTGATAGCCGAAAGCGGTTTTCACCGGTCCGTAAGGTTGCAGCAGCGGGCAGGAGAAGACCGCTTTATCAAAGGCGGGGACCATCTGGCCTTTACGAAATTCCCCTAAATCGCCGCCGTTGCGGCCCGAAGGGCAAGTGGAGTGTTTTTTGGCCAGCTGCTGAAAGTTGGCGCCTTTCTCCAGCTGTGCCAGTAAGGATTTGGCCTGCGCTTCATCCTTGACGAGGATGTGTAAAGCCGCCGCGGTTTTCGCCATGATGGAGTCTCTGTATGTATGTATAATGTCCGGCGCATTATAGCCTAATGCGGCTGCTATCTGCTGTAGGGTCGCCATTTTTGGCGACCTGGTAGTGAGGTGCGCATGAATGCGCACCCTCCAGGATAGCGGCAGGCTTTTTGTTCCCCATTCTTATGATTCAACTGAGTGAAAATCCGTTATGCGTTTAAACCCCGGCCAACAACGTGCTGTCGAATTCGTCACCGGTCCTTGCCTGGTGCTGGCCGGTGCGGGCTCAGGTAAAACCCGTGTTATCACCAATAAAATCGCCCACCTGATCCGCGAATGCGGCTATCAGGCTCGGCACATCGCGGCGGTGACCTTTACCAATAAAGCCTCGCGTGAGATGAAAGAGCGTGTGGCACAAACGCTGGGGCGCAAAGAGGCGCGCGGCCTGATGATTTCGACATTCCATACACTTGGATTGGAGATCATCAAACGCGAATACAAAGCGCTGGGGATGAAAGCCAGTTTCTCACTGTTCGACGACCAGGATCAGCTGGCACTGTTGAAAGACCTCACCCAGCAGTGGCTGGAAGAGGACAAAACCCTGTTACAGCAGCTGATCTCTACCATCTCCAACTGGAAGAATGATCTGGTGGATCCGCAGGGTGCGGCAGGGCTGGCGAAATCGCAGCGTGACCAGATTTTCGCCCATTGCTACCAGCTGTACGATCAGCACCTGAAATCCTGCAACGTACTGGATTTCGATGATTTAATCGCGCTACCTACGCTGTTGCTGCAACGCAACCAGGAAGTGCGCGAACGCTGGCAGCAGCGCATTCGCTACTTGCTGGTGGATGAATATCAGGACACCAACACCAGTCAATATGAGCTGGTCAAGCTGCTGGTCGGCAGCCGTGCGCGCTTTACCGTGGTGGGTGATGATGACCAATCGATCTACTCATGGCGCGGTGCGCGTCCGCAAAATCTGGTGTTATTAAAAGAGGATTTCCCGGCGCTGGAAGTGGTGAAGCTGGAGCAAAACTACCGCTCGACGCAGCGCATTCTGAAGTCTGCCAATATCCTGATTGCCAACAACCCGCACGTGTTTGAGAAGCGATTGTTTTCCGAACTGGGACAAGGCAGCGAGTTAAAAGTGCTGAGTGCCAACAATGAGGACCATGAGGCGGAGCGGGTCGCAGGGGAGCTGATTGCCCACCACTTCATTAATAAGACCGCCTACAAAGATTACGCGATCCTCTATCGTGGCAACCATCAGTCGCGCGTGTTTGAAAAGCAGCTGATGCAGAACCGTATTCCCTATCGTATCTCTGGCGGCACCTCGTTCTTCTCGCGCCCGGAAATTAAAGATTTGCTCGCTTATCTGCGAGTACTGACGAATCAGGAAGATGACAGCGCCTTCTTGCGTATCGTCAACACGCCGCGCCGTGAAATTGGCCCCGCCACGCTGCAAAAGCTGGGTGAGTGGGCCAATCTGCGCAGTAAGAGTTTGTTCAATGCCAGTTTCGATATGGGACTGGAGCAGACGCTGAGTGGACGCGGTCTTGAGCACTTGCAGCGGTTTACGCACTGGCTGAATGACATTATTCAGCTGACCGAGCGTGAACCGGTGAATGCCGTGCGCGACCTGATTCGCGGTGTCGATTACGAAAGCTGGTTGTTTGAAACCTCGCCAAGCCCCAAAGCGGCTGAAATGCGCATGAAGAACGTCAACACGCTGTTCCAGTGGATGACGGAAATGCTGGAAGGTGACGAACTGAATGAGCCGATGACGCTGGCGCAGGTTGTCACCCGTTTTACGCTGCGTGACATGATGGAACGCGGTGAAAGTGACGAAGAGAGCGATCAGGTGCAGCTAATGACGCTGCACGCATCGAAAGGGCTGGAGTTCCCGTATGTGTATCTGGTCGGTATGGAAGAAGGGCTATTGCCACATCAAAGCAGCATCGACGAGAACAACATCGAAGAAGAGCGCCGTTTGGCATACGTGGGCATTACCCGTGCGCAGAAAGAGCTGACGTTTACCCTGTGCCGCGAGCGCCGCCAGTACGGTGAGCTGGTGCGCCCGGAGCCGAGTCGTTTCCTGCTGGAGCTACCGCAGGATGATGTGGTGTGGGAGCACGAGAAAAAAGTGGTGAGCGCGGAAGAGCGCATGAAGACCGGCCAATCGCGAGTCGCTGGATTACGCGCGATGCTGGATAAGGCGAAAAAGGGTTAATGGTTGGCGGTCGCCATGAATGGCGACCCTACGCAAAAAACCTGTAGGGTGCGCATTCATGCGCACCTGGAAATCACGAGATCTTCTGTCGCCAGGCCGTAAATGCGCATTTGACGGGAGCTTTTCAACCCAGCATCAGCAAGCGCAGTCGGTTCGATCAAGAAATAGTAAGTAGCCAGTGTACGTAGGACTGATAGTGACTTTCCTGTTCTAACAGCTCAGCTCGCAGCGGATGCGCATCCAGCCAGCCAGCAGGCAGTGTCAAATGCAGTGCATCATCATCGGCCTGCAAACGTACCGCGGGCAGCGTGTCATCACGACGGCGGCTGGAGAAGATAATCGCCAGACGTAACAAGCGGCTTAACCGTTCTGCCATGCGCGGAGGTACGGCGTTCTGTTGCGTCAGCAAGCCCAGATCAATACTGCCACTCTGGTTCTGCAGCATACAGGCCAACATTTTTTTCTGGGCGGGAGTAAAGCCAGGGAGGTCGAGATGACGAATCAGATAAGCGGCGTGTTGTGGCGCCTGACGAAAATCGACGCTCAGGCCAATTTCGTGGATAGAACAGGCACTTAATAGCAGGTCACGACATCGGTTATCCAGCTTCCAACTGCTGCTCACCTGGCGGAAAAAGCTCTCTGCCAACTGACGCACGCGGCCTGCTTGTTCCACATCAATGGAGAAGCGGCGCTGGACGTTCTGCAATGTCCGACTGCGGATATCGCGATCGATCGGCAGATGCAGCATGCCGTACACCAAACCTTCGCGAAGCGCACCGCCGGCCAACGTCATGCTGTCGATATTGAGTTCGTGGAAGATGGCGATGAGAATGGAAAGGCCACTTGGGAACACCAGAGCACGCTCCAGCGTCAATCCTTCAATTTCCAGTTCTTCCAGCTTCCCGCACTGAATGGCGCGCTGTTTTAACTGCTGCAGCTTACTCAGGGTGATGCGTTCATCCATCCCCTGCGCCACCATGATTTCCTGCAGTGCCTGCACGGTGCCGGAGGCGCCCACGCAGATCTGCCAGCCTTTTTCACGCAGGGCGGCAGCGACAGGGCGAATAATCTCGCGCGCAGCCCGTTCGGCCTGCTCGAAATTCTCTTTCGCCAGATGGCGATCGCCAAAGTAACGTTCCAGCCAGGTGACGCAGCCCATCGACAAGCTAAACAGCGTGGTCGCGTGCGAACCTTCACCGGTGACCAGTTCGGTACTGCCCCCGCCGATATCCACCACCAAGCGCTGATCGGAACCGCCGGTAGTATGGGCAACGCCTTGATAAATCAGACGCGCTTCTTCCTCGCCGCTGATGACATTCACCGGGCAGCCCAGAATCTCTTCAGCAGTGGTCAGGAAATCTTGTGCATTTTCGGCAATACGCAGCGTCGCGGTTGCCACCACGCGGATTTGCTCAGGCGGGATGTCCTGCAATTGTTCGGAGAAAAGCTTTAAACATTGCCATCCGCGCTGCATCGCTTCGATGGAGAGCTGATTGGCTTTGTCCAGCCCGGCAGCCAGACGCACTTTGCGTTTAATCCGCGCAACGGTCTGAATACTGCCGGATACCTCGCGCACCACCAACATATGAAAGCTGTTAGAACCTAAATCAATCGCAGCATAAAGTGACGATGCGCTCAGCATGGTGTGCTTAACTCGAACGTTTACGGTTGTTATTACGCGGTGCACCGCTCCGACGGTTACTGTTGTTTCCGCCACGGCGTGGGCCGTTTCCTGAACGGCTGCGCTGCAGGCGTTTTGGCGGAGGCAGTTCACTCATCAGTGCTTCGCTGTTGTACTTGCTCACCGGGATGCCATGGCCGATATACTCTTCAATCGCAGGCAGGTTCAGGGCGTACTCTTCACAAGCCAGGCTGATCGAGTGTCCGCTGGCACCGGCACGACCGGTACGACCAATACGGTGAACGTAGTCTTCGCGGTCGTCAGGCAGATCGTAGTTAAACACGTGAGTCACGGCAGGAATGTGCAGACCGCGTGCGGCAACATCCGTTGCGACCAGGATATCGACATCACCTTTGGTGAAATCATCCAGAATGCGCAGACGTTTCTTCTGAGCCACATCCCCTGTCAGCAAGCCCACGCGGTGACCATCAGCGGCCAGGTGGCCCCAGATATCTTCACAGCGGTGTTTGGTGTTGGCGAAAATAATGGCGCGATCTGGCCATTCTTCTTCCAGCAAGGTTTGCAGCAGGCGCATCTTTTCTTCATTAGAAGGATAGAAAAGTTCTTCTTTGATGCGGTGGCCGGTTTTCTGCTCAGGCTCAACTTCAACGTACTCGGCGTTGTTCATGTGTTCAAACGCCAGTTCACGTACGCGGTAAGAAAGGGTCGCGGAGAACAGCATGCTCAGACGCTGGGTGGCCGGCGGCATGCGGCGGAACAGCCAGCGGATGTCTTTAATAAAGCCGAGGTCGAACATGCGGTCGGCTTCATCCAGTACCATGACCTGAATCGCACCGAGATTGACATGATTCTGTTTAGCATAATCGATAAGGCGACCCGTGGTGCCCACCAGAATATCGACGCCTTCCGCTAACACTTTCAGCTGTTTGTCGTAGCCGTCGCCACCGTAGGCAAGGCCCAACTTCAGACCTGTCACCTGCGACAGTTGCTCAGCATCGGCGTGAATCTGCACCGCAAGTTCACGCGTAGGGGCCAGGATCAGCGCGCGCGGCTGGTTGATCTGGCGGCCTTCGGCGGCTGGATGAGAAAGAAGATGATGAAACGTTGACGTCAGGAACGCCATCGTTTTGCCCGTACCGGTTTGCGCCTGACCCGCAACATCACGCCCTGAAAGCGCAAAAGGCAATGCGAGCGCCTGGATAGGCGTGCAGTTATGAAAGCCTTTTTTATCAAGGGCTTCCACTACCTGTGGGTGCAGGGCGAAGTCGGAAAACTTCTGTTCAGTTAAGTGTGTTTTGCTCATAGTGTGGTAGAATATCAGCTTACTAGCGCTTTACGAAAGCGTATCCGATGAAATAAAGTCATCCTACGTTGGTATATTTTACGCCAATTCGCCAGGCACAATCTTTGGAGTTAAACATGAGCAGCGATAAAATCGTTCACTTGACCGATGACAGTTTCGACACCGACGTGTTGAAAGCAGAAGGTGTCACTCTGGTAGATTTCTGGGCTGAATGGTGTGGTCCTTGCAAAATGATCGCCCCCATTCTCGACGAAGTCGCAGAAGAGTACGAAGGTAAGCTTACCATCGCCAAGTTGAACATTGATGACAACCCGGGCACTGCGCCTAAGTACGGCATTCGTGGTATCCCGACACTGCTGCTGTTCAAGAACGGCGAAGTGGCTGCGACCAAAGTCGGCGCCCTGTCTAAAGGTCAGCTGAAAGAGTTCCTGAACGCTAACCTGGCTTAAGTCCAGCGCGGTGTTGTTCCGCAGTGGTGAATTTTTTCGCCACTGCTGGACGTCCTCTTTCAGGCGTGTTAAGTTGACCTTACTGCATTACGCACTTACCTTGTAGTTTGCATCTAAAGTTTTCCCTTGTCAGACCCTGCTCGCATTGAACGTTATCGTGGTTTGGCAATCTGATGACTAGCACATTCGGCATCACCTTTCGACCGTCTCTTCGTTTCCTATCGCCACACCTGACGATAATCGTCGAGTAGAGTTGAAAAAGAGCCATTAACAGGCATGGAATTTTTGCCATACCACTCACGACAATCATTTCGAGAATTACCCCGAGTTTAAGAACCCTCACTATGAATCTTACCGAATTAAAGAATACGCCGGTTTCTGAGCTGATTACCCTCGGCGAAAATATGGGTCTGGAAAACCAGGCACGTATGCGCAAGCAGGATATTATTTTCTCTATCCTGAAGCAGCATGCCAAAAGTGGCGAAGACATCTTTGGTGATGGTGTGCTGGAGATATTGCAGGACGGATTTGGTTTCCTCCGTTCTGGAGACAGCTCCTACCTCGCCGGTCCCGATGATATCTACGTTTCTCCCAGCCAAATCCGCCGCTTCAACCTCCGCACTGGTGACACCATTTCTGGCAAAATTCGCCCACCAAAAGAGGGTGAACGTTATTTTGCACTGTTGAAAGTTAACGAAGTTAACTACGACAAGCCGGAAAACGCGCGTAATAAGATTCTGTTCGAAAACCTCACGCCACTGCACGCAAACAATCGTCTGCGTATGGAGCGCGGTAATGGCTCAACCGAAGATTTGACCGCACGTGTACTCGACCTGGCTTCGCCAATTGGCCGTGGCCAACGTGGTCTGATCGTGGCACCACCGAAAGCCGGTAAAACCATGCTGCTGCAGAACATTGCGCAGAGCATTGCCTACAACTACCCGGATTGCGTGTTGATGGTACTGCTGATTGACGAGCGTCCGGAAGAAGTGACCGAGATGCAGCGTCTGGTAAAAGGTGAAGTGATTGCTTCTACCTTTGACGAACCAGCATCACGCCACGTTCAGGTTGCTGAGATGGTGATCGAGAAGGCTAAGCGCCTGGTTGAGCATAAAAAGACGTTATCATCCTGCTTGACTCCATCACTCGTCTGGCCCGTGCTTATAACACCGTTGTTCCAGCTTCCGGTAAAGTCTTAACCGGTGGTGTGGATGCTAACGCCCTGCACCGTCCAAAGCGTTTCTTCGGTGCGGCACGTAACGTGGAAGAGGGCGGCAGCCTGACCATCATCGCGACCGCGCTGGTTGATACCGGTTCGAAGATGGATGAAGTGATTTACGAAGAATTTAAAGGTACAGGTAACATGGAACTGCACCTGTCGCGTAAAATTGCGGAAAAACGTGTGTTCCCGGCTATCGATTACAATCGCTCCGGTACCCGTAAAGAAGAGCTGCTGACTTCTCAGGAAGAACTGCAGAAGATGTGGATCCTGCGCAAAATTATCCATCCAATGGGTGAAATTGACGCGATGGAGTTCCTCATCAATAAACTGGCGATGACCAAAACCAATGATGAATTCTTCGATATGATGAAGCGTTCATAAGTTGGCGAACGTGAATCGCTAAGCGAAGCGATTCGGTCGCACACTTTGCCAGGATTTATTGCTAACGCCACGTCTTAACGTGGCGTTTTTCATTTATGGGCATTAGGATTAGCCCAGTCAGGAAGCATTATGATGATTGTGCCAGAAAGGTGCTGCTTTTTTCAGCAATCAGACTTTTCGCAGGCAGAATTCGGACAAAGGATATACGGCAATGGCAAGGATCTTGCTTATTGTTGTCGATGATTTTAGCTGAGAGCGTTAACGTGAATTTACTCACTATGAGTACTGAGCTGGGTTTAGTTTTTCTTTTTACCTTAGTGTTCCTATTTTTTGCTCGCAAAGCAGCTAAAAAAATTGGGCTGGTGGACACGCCTAATTCAAGAAAACGACACCATGGCGCCATTCCCTTAGTGGGCGGGATTTCCGTTTATGCGGGGATCTGCTTTGCTTTCGCTATTTCAGATTATTATTTGCCCCATGCCTCACTCTATCTTGCGTGCGCAGGTGTGCTGGTGCTGGTCGGTGCGCTGGACGATCGCTTCGACATCAGCGTTAAAATTCGCGCGTTAGTGCAGGCAGCCGTCGCCATTGTGATGATGGTCGGTGCCAAGCTTTATCTATTGAGCCTCGGCTTTATCATCGGCCCTGTGGAGTTGGTTGTCGGGCCTTTTGGCTATGTGCTCACGCTGTTTGCCGTCTGGGCAGCGATCAACGCCTTCAATATGGTTGATGGGATTGACGGCCTGCTGGGAGGCCTTGCCAGCGTCACCTTTGCGGCGATGGGCATCATCCTCTATTTCGACGGCCAGACCAGCCTCGCGATGTGGTGCTTCGCCATGATCGCGGCCACTATTCCTTATATCTTATTGAACCTTGGTCTGATTGGTCGCCGCTATAAGGTGTTTATGGGCGATGCCGGCAGCACTATGATCGGGTTCACCATCATCTGGATTCTGCTGGAAACCACCCAGGGCTTGAGTCACCCGATTACCCCCGTCACAGCATTGTGGCTGATTGCCATTCCTTTGATGGACATGGTGGCCATTATGTATCGCCGCTTACGCAAAGGCATGAGCCCGTTTTCGGCTGACCGCCAGCACATTCACCATTTAATCATGCGCGCCGGTTTTACTTCACGTCAGGCGTTTGTCCTGATCACTGTAGCCGCAGCGATTCTGGCGGGCATTGGCGTATTAGGTGAATACCTTGCCTTCATCCCCGAGTGGGTGATGCTGGTGTTATTCCTGATGGCATTCTTCCTTTATGGCTATTGCCTGAAACACGCCTGGCGTGTGGCACGCAAAATCCGTCGCATAAAACGTCGCTGGCAAAGTAGCAGCGAAGATAAAAAATAAGTTACCCGATCAGTACCCGGATAAGGACTTTTGTTATGACCTCTGTCGTTGTGGAGAACGAACTGGATGTGCGCGGCCTGGGCTGCACGCTATGGCGCGGCAAGCGCTGGATTATCGGCTGCGCGCTGCTGTTTGCCCTGCTGGCGTGGCTTGCATCGATGTTGATGAGACAAGCGTGGAGCACCACGGCGGTGACCGATCGCCCAACGGTGAATATGCTGGGCGATTTCTTCGTGCAGCAGCAGTTTCTCAATAATCTTGATGTGCGCACCAATACGCTCAATCTTAATACGCCTGCCCCTACGGTGATGGATGAGGTGTATCAGGAGTTCACCATGCAGCTGGCCTCCTGGGATACGCGTCGTGACTTCTGGCAGCAAACCGAGTATTACAAAAGCCGCAAAAGTGGCAACGCCCACAATGATGCAGCACTGCTCGACGACATGATCACCAATATCCAGTTCACGCCGGCGGATGCGGCGCACAACACGCTGGATAACATCAAACTGATTGCCGAAACCGCCAGCGACGCCAACAATCTGCTGCGTCAATACATCGCCTATGCCAGCGAGCGTGCGGCGCGTCATCTCAATGCCGAGTTGAAAGGTGCATGGCAGGCGCGCACCGTACAACTGCTGGCGCAGGTGAATCGTCAACAGGAAGTGGCCCAGTCGGTGTTTGACCGCCAGCGTCAACGTATTGAACAAGCATTGAAAGTGGCCAGCCAGCAGGGCATCAAAGAGAATCGCGCACCTGCCACCGGTGAAGCGCTGCCCGATAGCGACCGCTTCCTGTTGGGTCAGCAAATGCTACAAGCGCAGTTGGATACGCTACAGGCGAGCGGTCCCGCTTACGATTTAAGCTATGATCAAAACAGGGCGATGCTGGGTACGCTGCAGGCGGGCGCGCGTTTGGACAAACCGTTCCAGACTTATCGCTACCTGCGCACCCCGGAAGAACCGGTATCGCGCGATAGTCCGCGCCGGGTGTTTATGATGATCATGTGGGGCGTGATCGGTGCGCTGGTGGGTTCAGGTGTCGCGCTGGTGCGCCGTCCTCGTTCAACGTTACCAACCAGCCATTAAGAGAAGCCACGTGAAAGTTCTGACCGTATTTGGCACACGTCCTGAGGCGATCAAAATGGCTCCGCTGGTGCAGGCACTGGCGGACGATCCTGCGTTTGACGCACGCTTGTGCGTGACGGCGCAGCATCGTGAAATGCTCGATCAGGTGCTGCGGCTGTTCAAGCTGCAACCTGATTACGATCTCAATATCATGCGCCCCGAGCAGGGGCTGACAGAGATTACCAGCCGTATCTTGCAAGGTATGAAAACGGTATTGGCCGATTTTCAGCCCGATTTAGTGTTGGTGCACGGTGATACCACCACCACTTTCGCTGCCAGCCTGGCCGCGTTTTACCATCAGATTCCGGTCGGGCATGTGGAAGCGGGTTTACGCACCGGCAACCTGATGTCGCCCTGGCCGGAAGAAGCCAACCGCACCTTGACCGGGCATTTAGCCAGCTACCACTTTACGCCAACGGAAAATTCACGACAGAACCTGCTGCGCGAAAATCTCCCCGATGCACGTATTTTTGTCACCGGTAATACGGTGATTGATGCGTTGCTGTGGGTGCGCGATCGCGTGCTGGATGATGTCGATCTCAATGCGCGTTTAGCGGCACGCTATCCGTTCCTGGATGCGGATAAGAAACTGATTCTGGTCACTGGCCATCGCCGTGAAAGTTTCGGTGGAGGCTTTGAACGCATTTGCAGCGCACTGGCGCAGATTGCGCGTCAGCATCCACAGGCGCAGATTGTCTATCCTGTCCATCTCAATCCTAACGTCAGTGAGCCGGTAAACCGCATTCTCAGCGGTATCGACAATATCATCCTGATTGAGCCGCAAGAGTATTTGCCGTTTGTCTGGCTGATGAACCGCTCCTGGCTGATTCTGACCGATTCCGGCGGCATCCAGGAAGAGGCCCCTTCGCTGGGCAAACCGGTGCTGGTGATGCGTGACACCACTGAGCGTCCGGAAGCGGTGGATGCCGGTACGGTGAAGCTGGTTGGCACTGACGTCAATCGTATCGTCGCAGAAGTCAGCGTGTTGCTACAGGATGATGAAGCCTGGCAGGTCATGAGTCGTGCACATAATCCGTACGGCGATGGTCAGGCCTGCGCGCGCATCTTGCAGGCACTCAAACAATACAGAGCATAATGATGAGTTTTAATACCATTTCCGTTATCGGACTGGGCTACATTGGGCTGCCAACGGCAGCTGTTTTTGCCTCAAAGGGAAAGCGCGTGATCGGCGTGGACATCAATACCCGCGCGGTCGACACCATTAACCGCGGTGACATCCACATTGTTGAACCCGAGTTGGGTGATGTGGTGCGTGACGCTGTGCTGGCCGGTCATCTGCGTGCGACAACTCAGGCTGAAGCCGCCGATGCCTTCCTGATCGCCGTGCCCACGCCTTTTATCGGCGATCATCAGCCCGATCTCAGTTATGTGCAGGCGGCGGCGCTGTCGATTGCACCGGTACTGAAAGCGGATGATCTCGTCATTCTGGAATCCACCTCTCCGGTGGGAACCACGGAACAAATGGCAGCATGGCTGGCTGAGTCACGTCCCGATCTGCGTTTTCCCCAGCACGGTGATGACTGCAACGTGTTTATCGCTTACTGCCCCGAGCGCGTGCTGCCCGGCAAAGTGATGGTTGAACTGCTGGAGAACGATCGGGTGATCGGCGGCATGACGCCTGCCTGTTCGGCACGTGCCAGTGAGCTGTATCGAATCTTCTTGCACGGTGAATGTGTTGAAACCAACGCCCGCACCGCCGAGATGTGCAAACTCACCGAAAACAGCTTCCGCGATGTGAACATCGCTTTCGCCAACGAGCTGTCGCTGATTTGTGCAGAACAGGCGATTAATGTGTGGGAGCTGATTGCGCTGGCGAACCGCCATCCTCGCGTCAATATTTTGCAACCCGGCCCCGGCGTTGGCGGCCACTGCATCGCGGTCGATCCTTGGTTTATCGTGGCGCAGAACCCGGATTTGGCGCGCTTAATCCGCACGGCGCGTGAAGTGAATGATGCGAAGCCGACCTGGGTGCTGGATCAAGTCAAACAGCAGCTTGCCGAATGCCTGACCGCCAGCGGCAAGCGCGCGAGCGAAGTGACGATTGCCTGCTTTGGTCTGGCATTCAAACCCAACATTGACGATTTGCGCGAAAGCCCAGCCATGACGGTGGCGCATCTGATTGCGGAATGGCACAGCGGCCCGATGCTGGTGGTGGAGCCGCATATCGAAGAGATCCCCGCACGCCTGGCGCAAGAGGCCACGCTGGTTTCCACCGAAGATGCGCTGCAACAGGCGGATATTCTGGTGATGTTGGTCGATCACGCTCAGTTCCGCGCGATTGACACGAGTCGCATCGCGCAGCCGTGGGTCGTCGATACTAAAGGTGTCTGGCGATGAAACAGTTCCTGGTCACCGGAGGCGCCGGATTTATCGGTTCTGCGCTGGTGCGTTTCCTGATTGAGCAGACTAACCATCGTGTCGTGGTGGTGGATAAACTCAGTTATGCCGGGAATTTAGCCTCTCTGGCACCTGTGCAGCAGAGTGCGCGTTTTGCTTTTGAACAGGTTGATATCTGCGATCGTGCTGAACTGGATCGCGTCATGGCACAGCATCAGCCTGATTGCATTATGCATCTGGCGGCTGAAAGTCACGTCGACCGTTCGATTGATGGGCCAATTGCCTTCGTCGAAACCAATATTGTCGGCACCTATCAGTTGCTGGAAGCGGCACGCCATTACTGGAATCAAATGGACGATGAGCGCAAAAAAGGCTTCATTTTCCACCATATTTCCACCGACGAAGTGTTTGGCGATTTGCACGGTAGTGATGATTTCTTTTCTGAAACGACACCGTACGCACCGAGCAGCCCTTATTCCGCCACCAAAGCCAGTAGCGATCATTTAGTTCGGGCCTGGCTACGCACTTATGGCTTGCCGATTATCGTCACCAACTGTTCCAACAATTATGGTCCTTACCATTTTCCAGAAAAGCTGATTCCGCTCACCATCATCAATGCGCTGGCGGGCAAACCACTGCCGGTGTATGGCAATGGTAGTCAGATTCGTGACTGGTTGTACGTTGAAGACCACGCGCGCGCTCTATAGCGTGGTGAGCAACGGCAAAGTCGGGGAAACCTACAATATTGGCGGGCACAACGAACGCCGTAATATTGAGGTGGTTGAAACGCTGTGCGATTTGCTAGACGAACTGGCACCGCAGCAGCGAGCGGCGCATCTGACGTGCTATCGCGATCTGATTACTTTTGTCACTGACAGGCCGGGTCACGATCAACGTTACGCTATTGATGCCAGCAAAATTGCGCGTGAGTTGGGATGGACGCCACAGGAAACCTTTGAAAGTGGCATTCGTAAAACCGTGCAGTGGTATCTGGCCAATCCGTCATGGTGGCAGGCGATTCTCAACGGCAGCTATCGTGGTGAGCGGTTGGGTTTAGCCATTCCGCGCTAAAGCGTCATTCAGGAGAAGCATCGATGAAAGGTATCATTCTGGCAGGGGGATCGGGCACGCGTTTACATCCCATCACGCGTGCAATCTCGAAGCAATTGCTGCCGGTATACGACAAACCGATGATTTACTATCCGCTGTCGGTGCTGATGTTGGCGGGTATCCGCGAGATCCTGATCATCACGACCCCGGAAGATCGAGCGCATTTTGAGCGCCTGCTGGGGGATGGCAGTGAATTCGGGCTGCAACTGCAGTTTGCGGAACAGCCCAGCCCGGATGGATTAGCGCAGGCATTTATTATCGGTGAAGCTTTCATTGGCGATGATAGCTGCTGTCTGGTGCTGGGCGATAACCTCTATTTTGGTCAAGGCTTCAGCCCAAAACTGAAGAAAGTGGCTGCGCGTAGCACGGGCGCCACGGTCTTTGCTTATCAGGTCATGGATCCTGAACGTTTTGGTGTCGTTGAGTTTGATGATGACTTTAACGCGCTTTCGATTGAGGAAAAGCCAAAGCAACCCAAATCTCGCTGGGCAGTGACAGGTCTCTATTTCTACGACAACCGCGTGGTGGAGTTTGCCAAACAGGTGCAGCCCTCTGAACGGGGAGAACTGGAAATTACCGCCATCAACCAAATGTACCTTGAGCAGGGTGAATTGTCGGTTGAGTTACTCGGGCGCGGTTTCGCCTGGCTGGATACCGGTACGCATGACAGCTTGATTGAAGCGAGTATGTTTGTGCAGACGGTAGAAAAACGGCAGGGCTTTAAGATTGCCTGCCTGGAAGAGATTGCGTGGCGCAATGGCTGGCTCAGTGACGATCAACTGCTTGCGGCTGCCCAGGCGCTGACTAAAACCGGCTACGGCCAATATCTGCTGGATGTTCTCCATGCCCGTCCGCGTCAGTATTAATCCCCTTGCGTGGGAGAGCGATTTTTTTGGCGTAAACAGCGCCCGCGTGATGCTGGATGGCGAACTCTCCCTTGAGGAAGCGCTGCAGCAGCCTGCTACGCTGTGGCAGGCCAAAGTGCCTGCCGAGCGCATTGAGGTGATTGATGCTCTGAGCCAGCAGGGGTTCCAGCTGGTTGAGGGGGAAGCTGACCTCGCGCTCAATATCAAACGCACCGAACGGCAAATGGGGGTGCGTATTGCGCGTGAAGCGCAAATCCCGGCATTACGTGAGGCGGCCTCGCAGGCATTTCGGCTGAGTCGTTTTCGTGCACCCTGGTTCGATCCCGAGGACAGCGGACGCTTCTACGCGCAATGGATTGAGAATGCTGTGCGCGGCACCTTTGATCATCAATGCCTGGTGGCCAGCGATGAGAGTGGCGCATTGCAGGGATTTGTCTCAATGCGAGAAGTAGAAGGCGATGCGCGCATTGGCTTGCTGGCCGTATTACCGCATGCCCAGGGCCAGGGAATCGGACAACGTTTGTTACTGGCTGCCGCAGACTGGGGCCGTGTGCGCCAACTTGAGCGCCTGCGAGTGGCCACGCAACTCAGTAATCTCACGGCGATACGCCTCTATTTACGCAGCGGTGCCCGGCTTGAAAGCACCGCTTACTGGTTTTACAGGAATGCCTCATGATCCCATTTAATGCGCCTCCGGTTGTAGGCAGCGAAGTTGAATATATGCAGTCGGCGATGGCCAGCGGCAAACTCTGTGGTGATGGTGGCTTTACCCGACGCTGTCAGCAGTGGATGGAGCAACATTTTGGCAGTAAAAAAGTCCTGCTGACGCCGTCATGCACGGCCTCACTGGAAATGGCCGCGATACTGATCGATATCCAGCCCGGTGATGAAGTGATCATGCCGAGCTATACCTTTGTTTCAACCGCCAACGCCTTCGTGCTGCGCGGTGCGACCATTGTGTTTGTGGATGTGCGCCCTGATACCCTTAATATCGACGAAACCCTGATCGAAGCGGCGATTACTGCCAAGACCCGCGCAATTGTCCCGGTGCATTACGCGGGCGTGGCTTGCGAGATGGACAGCATCATGGCGCTGGCGGCGAAGCATCAGCTGTTTGTGATTGAAGATGCGGCACAAGGCGTGATGTCCCAATACAAAGGGCGTGCGCTGGGCACCATTGGGCATATTGGCTGCTTTAGCTTCCATGAAACCAAAAACTACACTGCCGGGGGTGAAGGGGGCGCAACGCTGATCAACGATGCGAAGTTAGTCGAACGTGCCGAGATTATCCGTGAAAAGGGCACCAACCGTAGCCAGTTCTTCCGTGGACAGGTGGATAAATACACCTGGCGCGATATTGGTTCGAGCTATCTGATGGCGGATCTGCAAGCCGCCTACTTGTGGGCACAGCTCGAAGCGGCTGAGCGCATCAACCAGCAGCGCCTGCGACTGTGGCAGCGCTATTACGATGCGCTGCAACCGCTGGCAGCGGCAGGGCGTATCGAATTACCGGTGGTGCCGAAGCACTGCCGCCACAACGCCCACATGTTCTATATCAAACTGCGCGATAGCGACGATCGTCAGGCTCTGATTAATTGGATGAAAGAGGCCGAGATCCTCACGGTGTTCCACTATATTCCGCTGCACTCTTCACCTGCTGGCGAGCGGTTTGGCCGCTTCCAGGGCGATGATGTCTTCACCACTTCAGAGAGCGAGCGCCTGCTGCGCCTGCCGCTGTTCTATAACCTATCGGACAACAATCAGCGTACGGTGATCAGTTCGTTGCTGAGCTTCTTTGCCTGATGTCGTTAGCAAAAGCCTCGGTCTGGACCGCCTCCTCTACGCTGGTCAAAATTGTCGCCGGTTTGCTGGTGGTGAAACTGCTGGCGGTGAGCTTTGGGCCGGAGGGAATAGGGCAGGCGGGTAACTTCCGTCAGTTGGTCACCGTGCTGGGCGTATTAGCCGGGGCAGGCATTTTTAATGGCGTGACCACCTATGTCGCGCAGTTTCAGCAGCAGCCCGCGCAACTGCGGGCCGTGACGGGCACCGCATCAGCCATGGTGTTGGGCTTTTCCACTCTGGTGGCGCTGGTGTTTTTGCTGGCAGCAGGGCCGATAAGCCATGCGCTGTTTGGCCATGAGCAATACGCGAATGTGGTGCGCATTGTGGCGTTTCTGCAGTTCGGTATTGCCTGGGCCAATCTGACACTGGCGTTGCTGAAAGGTTTTCGCGATGCGCGCGGCAATGCGCTGGCGCTGATTGCGGGAAGCCTGGTGGGTGTGCTGGGCTATGTGCTGTGCTGGTGGCTTGGCGGTTATCCCGGTGCGCTGGTGGGGTTGGCCCTGGTTCCGGCACTGCTGGTGTTCCCGGCACTGCTGATGCTGCGGCGTCATCAACAGGTGCTGCCACTGCGGTGGCTCAAACCGACGTGGCAGCCTGAGCTGGCGCGGAATCTGGCGAAGTTTACCCTGATGGCGCTGATCACCTCGGTCACCTTACCGGTGGCATGGGTAATGATGCGTAATTTGCTGGCGCAACAGCAGGGATGGGCGCAAGTGGGGTTGTGGCAGGGCGTCACCAGTATTTCTGACGCCTATTTGCAGTTCATCACCGCTACTTTCAGCGTCTGGTTACTGCCTACGCTGGCACGGCTGGAGAGCAAACCACAGATTGCACGTGAGATGGGGCGCGCACTGCGCTTTGTTTTACCTGCGGTGGCGGCGGCCAGTTTTTGTGTCTGGTTGCTGCGCGATGTCGCTATCTGGCTGCTGTTTTCGCCGCAATTTGCCGCAATGCGCGACCTTTTGTCTGGCAGTTGTGTGGCGACGTCTTTAAAGTCGGCGCCTATGTTTTCGGATACCTGGTGATCGCCAAAGCGTCGCTGCGTTTCTATATATTGACGGAAATCAGCCAGTTTGTGCTGCTGACCGCGTTTTCTCATTGGCTGATCCCACTACATGGCACAGCCGGAGCTGCACAAGCCTATATGGCGACCTACGTGCTCTATTTCGCCCTTTGTTGTGGCGTATTTATGATTTATTGCCGGAAAAAATGACTTTATTTCACGTGCTGGGATCGGATATCCCGCATCACAACCATACCGTGCTGCGCTTCTTTAATGAGGTGATGAGCCGCGAGCTGCCAACTGATGTGCCGCGTCAGTTTATGGTGGTGACTACAACGCCAGAGGCCTTGCAAGTCTACACTGCGCTGCACATTGAAACCTTCACCAGCAAGCGCGCGCTGGCGCAGGCAGTGATTCAGCGCGCGGCTGACCGCGCAACGCGCTTTTTCTTTCACGGCCAGTTTAATCCGCAAATCTGGCTGGCGTTGCTGAGTGGCAAACTGCGGCGTCAACAGGCGTTCTGGCATATCTGGGGCGCTGATCTGTACGAAGAAGGACGCGGCATCAAGTATCAGCTGTTTTATCTGCTGCGCCGTCTGGCCCAGCGCCGTCTGGCACATGTGTTCGCCACGCGCGGCGATTTGCACGCTTTCCAGCAACGTCACCCCCGCGTGCCAACATCATTGCTCTATTTTCCGACACGTATGCCAGAAGCTGCAGTCCCCGCTGGAACGCATAGCGATGATTTTACGGTGCTTTTAGGCAACTCTGGCGATCGCAGTAATCGCCATATTGAGGGTTTACAGGCGATTCATGCTCAGTTTGGCGATAAGGTGAAAGTGCTGGTGCCGCTCGGTTACCCGGATAACAATCACGCGTATATCGCAGAGATTGCTACCGCCGCGCAGCGCCTGTTCCCACAAGGTCAGGTGAGCTTATTACGCGATAAGATAGATTTTGACACCTATCTGCAATTGCTCAGTGGCTGTCAGCTCGGCTATTTTATGTTCGAGCGCCAGCAGGGGATTGGCACGCTCTGTTTGCTGATCCAGGCCAATATTCCGTTTGTGCTGAACCGCAAGAACCCGTTCTGGCGCGATCTCAGTGAGCAGGGCTTGCCGGTGTTGTTCAGTGAGGATGTGCTGGATGCAGCCCGCGTTGCGGAAGCGCAGCGACAGCTGACGCACTGCGATAAATCCTTGATTGCCTTTTTCGCCCCTGGCTATCTGGCAGGCTGGCGCCACGCGCTGACCCTGAGTGAAAGGGAGAGAACATGAGCCTGATGCAGTTTAGTGGTCTGCTGGTGGTTTACCTGTTTTCGTTGGGTTTTATCTTGACCTTAACCTGGCGGGAATTTAAACGGGTGCGCTTTAACTTCCACCTGTTTTTTACCATCCTGTTTTTGCTGACGTTTTACTTCGGTTTTCCGCTCACCTGCGTGTTGGTTTTCCGCTTCAATGTGGAAGTGGTGCCGCCGGAATTCTTGCTGCAGGCCCTGCTGGCCGCCACCAGTTTTTACGCCATCTATTACGTCAGCTACAAAGTGCGATTACGTCCGGTCACTGCGCCGCCGCGTAAACCCTGGCTACAGATGAATCGGGTTGAAACCCATCTCACCTGTTTGCTATTGGCTCTGGTGGCGATCGGCACCGTGACGGTGTTCTTTATGCACAATGGCCTGCTACTGTTCAGGCTTTCAGCCTACAACCAGATTTTCTCCAGTGAAGTGTCGGGCGTGGCGTTGAAGCGCTTCTTCTACTTCTTCATTCCGGCGATGCTGATTCGCTATTTCCTCAATCCGACGCAGCGTCAGTGGCTGTGGTTTTTGCTGGTGTCGGTGGCGTTTGGGCTGCTGACCTACGCGCTGGTGGGGGGCACTCGCGCGAATATCATTATCGCTTTTGCTCTGTTCCTGTTTATTGGCATTACGCGCGGTTGGATTACGCTGTGGATGCTGGTGGGGGCGGGCGTGATGGCGATTGCGGGCATGTTCTGGCTGGCGCTGCGCCGTTACAACCTCGACGTGGTGGGGGATGAAGCCTTCTATACCTTCCTGTATCTGACGCGCGATACCTTCTCACCCTGGGAGAATCTGGCGCTGTTGTTGCAGAACTACGACAAGATTGATTTCCAGGGGCTGGCACCGATCTGGCGTGACTTCTATGTCTTTATCCCCAGCTGGCTGTGGCCTGGTCGCCCATCGATTGTGCTAAACAGTGCCAACTACTTTACCTGGGAAGTACTGAATAACCACTCGGGCCTGGCGATTTCCCCCACGCTGATCGGTTCGTTGCTGGTGATGGGCGGCGTATGGTTTATTCCGCTGGGCGCGGTTGCCGTGGGCTGGCTGATGAAGGGGTTCGATAGCCTCTATCTGCAAGGTCGCGATACGCCAAACCGTTACAGTGGCGCAATCCTGCAGAGCTTCTGCTTCGGTGCAGTCTTTAACATGATCGTGCTGGCTCGCGAAGGGTTGGATGCATTTGGCTCTCGCGTGGTGTTCTTTTGTGTGATTTTTGCTGCCTGTATGGCAGTGGCGAAAATGCTGTACTGGCTGTTAGCGCGTGCGGGACTGATTCGTGCGCGCAGCGAGCCGGTGTTTCACAGCCTTTCTTAACCTTTGGGAAGATGATTCATGAAAACCGATAAGCCGCGCTATAACCTGCGCGGCGTCGATCTTCACGCGTTTAATGATATGGAAAGCTTCCTGCATTTCCTGCTGCCTGAGGGGCAGCCGCGCAGCGGCACGCTGGTGGCGATGAATGCGGAGAAGATGCTGACTCTGGAAGAGGACGCGCAGTTACGCGCGCTGATTGCTGAGGCAGAATTTAAATACCCTGACGGCATCAGCATTGTGCGTTCATTACGTAAGAAGTACCCAGACTTACAGGTGAATCGCATAGCCGGTGCTGATCTGTGGGAAGCGTTAATGGAGCGCGCAGGGCGGACGGGCATTCCGGTGTTTCTGATTGGTGGCCGACAGGCGGTACTGGATGAAACCTGCGACAAGCTGCGTCGCCAGTGGAATGTGAATATCGTTGGCCGCCAGGATGGCTATTTTGCACCCGCTGAGCGTGAGGCACTGTTTGCACGTATCGCCGCCAGTGGGGCGAAGATAGTCACGGTCGCGCAGGGATCACCGCGCCAGGAGCTGCTGATGCGTGATTGCCGTGAGCGCTGGCCACATGCCCTTTATATGGGCGTGGGTGGCACCTACGACGTCTTTACCGGTCACGTCGCGCGTGCGCCACGTATTTGGCAGAATCTGGGGCTGGAGTGGCTCTATCGTCTGATTCGTCAGCCTTCGCGCTGGCGCAGGCAGTTAAAGCTGCTGAAATATTTACGCTACCACTGGCGTGGCGATCTTTGATATTGCTGATTTTTGCAGCAATTACATCCTGTTCAGTAGCAAAACTGCGCTATTTATCGACGGAATGCACAAAGCGTAAGCAAACGCGTTTTTTTTATAAAAAAGCTCTGGACAGTGTGAGGCCAAATCCGTAGTATGCCCATCCGCAACGGCGCTACGCGCCCGTAGCTCAGCTGGATAGAGCGCTGCCCTCCGGAGGCAGAGGTCTCAGGTTCGAATCCTGTCGGGCGCGCCATTTAGTTTGTGCGCAAGAGCTTCGGTGGTTGGTTTGACCGCGTTATGCAGTGATGAGTAAGCAGAGATGCTTACGCACCAGAATTATGGTGGCTATAGCTCAGTTGGTAGAGCCCTGGATTGTGATTCCAGTTGTCGTGGGTTCGAGTCCCATTAGCCACCCCAGATTTTGCTGGACATGCGATGGTGGCGGAATTGGTAGACGCGCTAGCTTCAGGTGTTAGTGTTCTTACGGACGTGAGGGTTCAAGTCCCTCCCTTCGCACCAGGCAAAATTACGCGGTAGCGTGAAGAAGTAAAAAATCGGCGAGTAGCGCAGCTTGGTAGCGCAACTGGTTTGGGACCAGTGGGTCGGAGGTTCGAATCCTCTCTCGCCGACCATATTTAAGAAACCTGCTTGAAAAAGCAGGTTTTTTTTCGTCTGTATTTCCCGTCTCATACGTCATTCTGTATAGGGCTCACCTTGCCGCCATCGGGCGCGCCCCGACAAAATAACCGTAGCGGCGCGATTTATCGCGCTTGTATAGAGCGGAGCCGCTGCTGACCGGACGCGCAATGAATTGCGCCGCTACAATACGGTAGAACGTATTCATTTGAATATCGATTTGTCGCTATTCTGAGACGCCTATCTTATTGATATTAAACGGCCTTACGTTACCTTGCACAGCGTGTCGTTCATCAGCGACAACCGCGGACGTGATTGTTGTGAAATCACGACACTGCTGGCACCTCGCGCCGTTAATCCCATTCTATCTTGCTGATTTAAAATAACTTACCTCGGCGTCTGCAATTCTGGCACGCGTTATGCAATAATTATTCTGTAGATGCTCATTCCACCTCTTATGTTTGCTGATGCTACATAAACCTGGGAATGATGCAGAGCCCCTTACGGTATCCGTTGTCCAGCCTGGCAGTATTTGCGCACGCTTTACTGCAGTAAGAAGGACATTACGTTGAGTCGGATACCATCAGTTGTCTGAACGACCTGACTTTACACCTGCTTTTGGCAGGTGTTTTTTTTGCGATTCTCCCAGCAACAGGCAAAAAAAAGCCGAGACAAGCCCGGCGTGCACAAAAGTAACAATCGTTAAATCAGGGTGCAGGATTGGTCTTCAGCGTGAGCAACAACCCTTCACGGCGCATTTTAGCGGCGTCTTCCGGGCGATGCAGACGGTCATAGACATCGGCTAACCAGGCGTAATCAAAGGCATCCGGGCGCTGCGCCAACGCCTGCTGGAAGGCTTCTGCTGCTTGCTGCCACTCACCGTGGCGCATCAACATCTGGCCCAGCGTGCTATGCAGCAGCGGTGTGGCGCCATGCTGTTTAATTTGCTGACGCAGCGCTTTTTCCAGCGATTGCGGATCGCCACTTTTAATGCGCGGCATCAGCAGCACCAGACGATCGTCATACTGGCGTTTCAGCCCTTCCAATACGATGCTTTGTGCCGTATCAGGATCGTCGCACTCAATCAGATGTTCAGCCATTGCCACCTGCAGCGCCGTTTCCTGACGCGTTTTACGGCTCTGGTTTTGCCACCATTTTTTCAGGCCTTCGCTGCCTTGATCGGCCATCGCTTGATTCATCAGCCCCAGCCAGGCTTGTTGCTGTAAGGCTTCACGCTGGATTTCGTCATTCACCTGCGATTTTTGCATTGATGGCAGAATATCAAGCAATGAACCCCATGCGCCGGTGCGAATATAAGCCTGTTCAGCCAGGCGCAAAACTTCAGGATGGCGTGGAGCCACTTCCAGCAAACGGTCAATACCGTGGCGTGCGGCATGATCTTCGTTACGCGCCAGTTGCAGACGAACGCGAGTGATCTCAACCGGAATGGTGTCGTTTTCAGACAGCTCAGACGCGCGCTCCAGATGCTGATTGGCTCGCACTTCGTCACCGCGCTGTTGAGCCGCTTCGGCGGCCAGCAGGTAGTTAGCGACGGGCTGATCCGCATGGTCAGCATTCTTCGACAGCAGTTTTTCTGCCTGTTTGTAGTCACCTTCCGCCAGTTTCATCAGCGCACTTTGCGTGTGACGCTGCGCACTGCGGCGTTTGCGGCCGGTAAACCAACCACGCGTACGTGCGCCGGTACGGAACAGACGGCGAAGAACCCACTCAATGAACAGAATCACTAACAGACTGAGGATCAAGATGATCACCAGGCCCGTCACACTGGTTTCAACATTCCAGTTATCGGTCTGAATCAGCACGTAGCCTTGGTGGCCGGCGATCATCGGCCCCAACACCACACCTGCAATCAACAGCAGGAAAAGCACCAATACTTTCAGCATGCTTAGCCTCCCTGTTGATCAGCCGGAACCGACGGCTGCGCCAGCAGATTTCTGACGCGTGTTTGCATCAGTTTTTCCAGCAGCGCCTGGCTTTCTAGTGTATCAGGCACATCCATGGCGATGCTCTGCTGGCTGAGTTCATCTAACTGGGCAAGAAACGCTTTGGTGGCAGCATCGTTGGTGTCATACCAGGCACGCACCCACGTTGAAACGGCATCAATCGACTGTTTGTAGATCTCATCCTGATGGCGCGGTACGGCTTGTGCCGCAATCAGCAGACGCGAGCGAATGTTTTCACGCAGATACACGTCTTGATTCGGCGCCAGTAACGGCTGTGCGGTGTTGTCACGGCGACGGATGGTAATGAAATCATCCATAAAGTTGTGCCAGCTCTTCACCAGATTTTGACGCCATTCGTGCAGAGAGCTGGACAGCTCGCCTCCGTCAGCATCCATTGGTGCGTCATCGCTGTCATTGTCGGCCAGACGCAGGTTATCTACGCCGTTCGACAACTGATTAAGCTTGAGGATGATGCCGTCATAATCGACCTGGCTCACGGTAGACAAGGAGCTGATGTCCTGGGTCAGTGCGCGGCGGACGTTCATGACGCTAGGGTCGTTCATGTCCGCGAGGCTGGTGTCGGCACTTTTTAACAGCGCTGCCGCCGTGGTGACATCCTGATCGCTCCACAGCTTACGGCCCGCTAACTTGACGAGATAGTCCGCTTGCGCCAACAGCCAGGTGCGCGTGTCGTTGCCGGAGATGGTCGCCACTTTATCCCGCAGCGTTTCCAGCTCTTTTGCGCTGTTATCTTGCTGGGTACGCGCTTCATTTAAGGCGGTATTGGCTGCATCCAGCTGTTGGGTTAACTGCTGTTTGTCACTGCCCAGTTGCTGCTGCAACGCGCTCAGCTGCTCGCTCAGGTTTTGGTTAGTCTGAGCCTGTAAATCGGCCTGGTGTTTCCCATTGAGGTAAAGTCCTGCGCCAATCGCCAGCGCAATCACAATCGCCACTGCACTCAGCACTTTGCCATCGCTTTTTTTATCGCGAGGCTTTTTACCGGCTGGCGTAGGGGAAGTGTCCGCTGGGGTGGTTTCTTCAACCATGGCGGAGGAGGCTTTTTGTTCCGTCATTATGGCTCATCCCGTTGTTAAGTTCAGCGTAACGCACGCAGCAGCGCATCGTTATCGGCACCATCGGCTACATCAATGTCCTGCCAGCCTAATTCGGCGGCTTGTGTAGCCAAACGTTCACTGACGACCACAAGCCGACAGTGCAATAACCATTCCCGACGATCGATTGGCGGAAACAGTGCAAACAGTTGTTGTAACATCTCACCGCTGGTCACCACCAGAGTGGTAATGCCGCGATCGCGCCAGCGGCGACCCTCTATGGCGCCATCGTATTGCTTTTCACAGCGCTGATAGCACTCGCAATACTCGACTTCGGCTCCGCGTGCGATCAGGGTTTCTGCCAGCAATTCGCGGCCAGGACTGCCGCGCAGAATCAGTGCGCGTTTACCTTTCACCTGCTGCAGACGGTTCAGGCGCACCAACTCTTCACTGGTTTCCCGCGCATGAGGATAGTCTACTTTCAGATGACTGACGGTGTGCAGTGCCAAAGAAGTGCTGCGGCCAATGGCATAATAGTCGAGCGCTTTAGGCCAGCTGATGCCCTGGCGCTCAAGGGCAGGATGAGCAAAAAGCACCACCTGCTGTGACAGCAGAAAGACCAAATCGCCCTGCTGTAATGCTGCGAGCTTCTGCGGCAGATGTTCAAGGTCGCGACCCGGTGTGAATTCAATTAGCGGTAACGTCCACGCCAGTTTGCCGAGGGTTCGCAAACGCGAAGCCAATTCACTGGCGGCGGGTTCCGGGCGGGTCACGAGGATGGTCATACCGGCGGTTGTCCTTGATAGACGTCACGCAGAATGTCACGCGCACCGCCATCCAGCAGCTCTTCCGCCAGTGAGATGCCCATTTGTAAGGCCTGATCGCGTGGACCGCGACGTTCACCCGTCACCATCTGCAGACCATCTGGCGAACCGACTAAACCACGCAACCACAGTTGATCGCCTTCCAGCACCGCAAAGCTACCAATCGGTACCTGGCATCCGCCTTCGAGGCGCGTATTCATGGCGCGTTCAGCACGTACGCAAACCGCAGTATCGCTGTGATTGAGCGCTTCCAACAGGGTAATCAGGGTGTGGTCATCCAGGCGACACTCAATACCCACCGCGCCTTGGCCAACGGCGGGTAGAGAGATCTCGGCTGGCATGGCTTGGCGAATACGATCTTCAAGCCCTAAACGCTTGAGGCCTGCCGCCGCGAGGATGATCGCGTCATACTCCCCGGCATCAAGCTTGCCCAGACGCGTCCCGACGTTGCCGCGCAATGAGCGAATAATCAGATCGGGTCGACGCGCACTGAGCTGACACTGACGACGCAGGCTGGATGTGCCCACTACCGCACCCTGTGGCAGTTCATCAATAGCGTTGTAACGGTTAGAGACAAAGGCATCACGCGGATCTTCGCGCTCGCAGATGGTCACCAGCCCCAAACCTTCGGGGAAATCCACCGGCACATCTTTCATGGAGTGCACCGCGAGGTCGGCGCGATTTTCCAGCATCGCCAGTTCGAGTTCTTTAACAAACAGGCCTTTACCCCCCACCTTCGCCAGTGGCGTGTCGAGGATGATGTCGCCTTTGGTCACCATCGGAACCAGCTCAACTTGCAGGCCTGGATGTGCCGCCATCAGACGCTGTTGGACATATTGTGCCTGCCATAAAGCAAGAGGACTTTGTCTGGTAGCAATTCTGAAAATTTTGTTTAACATGCTGTTAACCATTTTGATCGTTCATCGATTATCCTATCATTGATAGGGGAATGCTGTCAGTTTCAACGGATTGAAAAGGCCTCGATGTCAGAATGTGTCAGCGATTGCGACTTATTCTGAGGTCGAAGTCCGAAAAAGCAGGGCTGCCAACGGAACGTGCTAAACTGTTAGGTAGCGCAACTTTCTTTACGGTCAATCCTCCAGGTGTTAGATTGATCACGTTTCCAGCAAGAATTTGCCCGACATCTTTATTATTAAGCGGCAGGTTGTGGAAACAGGGTGCTTAACACTGGGACAATCAGGCGAAACGTCTTGTACCTCTACATTGAGACACTGAAACAGAGACTGGATGCAATTAACCAGCTGCGCGTTGATCGTGCGCTGGCTGCCATGGGGCCTGCTTTCCAGCAAGTCTACAGTCTGCTGCCAACATTACTGCACTATCATCATCCACTGATGCCGGGCTACCTTGAGGGTAGCGTTCCACATGGCGTCAGCTTTTTCACGCCTGATGAAAATCAACAGCAGCTCCTGCAACATCTTGCAGGTGACCAGTCTCTGGATCTCAGCACTGCCGTGAAAGGCGAGCGCCCCATCACCGGTATTTACTCGATGGGCAGCACCTCATCCGTGGGTCAGAACAGTGTGTCTGATCTCGACATCTGGGTGTGCCACCAGTCCTGGCTGGATAATGAAGAGCGCCTCAATCTGCAACGTAAGTGTACGCTGTTGCAGAAATGGTGTGTGTCGATGGGTGTGGAAGTGAGTTTCTTCCTGATCGATGAGAACCGTTTCCGCCATAATGAGAGCGGCAGCCTCGGCGGTGAAGACTGCGGTTCAACCCAACATATTTTACTGCTGGATGAGTTTTACCGTACCGCTGTGCGTATGGCGGGCAAACGCATCCTGTGGAACATGGTGCCCGGCGAAGAGGAGCACCATTACGACGAATACGTCATGTCACTCTACTCACAAGGTGTATTGACGCCGAATGAGTGGCTTGATCTTGGCGGCCTCGGCACGCTATCGGCAGAAGAGTATTTTGGTGCCAGCCTGTGGCAGTTATATAAAAGTATCGATTCGCCCTACAAAGCGGTGCTGAAAACCCTGCTGCTGGAAGCCTACAGCTGGGAATACCCCAACACGCAACTGTTGGCGATGGATATCAAACAGCGCTTGCACGATGGCGAAATTGTCTGCTTTGGTCTCGATCCTTACTGCATGATGCTGGAACGTGTGACGCGTTATCTGACCAGCGTCGATGACATGGCGCGCCTCGATTTGGTGCGTCGATGTTTCTACTTAAAAGTGTGTGAGAAGCTTTCTAGCGAAGATCACCACCATCAACGCTCAGGCTGGCGTCGCGAAATTCTGTCGCAGTTGGTCAAAGAGTGGGGCTGGGATGATGAGAAGCTCGCGGTATTAGATAACCGCGCGCAGTGGAAAATCGAGCGCGTGCGTGAAGCGCACAATGAACTGCTGGATGCGATGATGCAGAGTTATCGCAACCTGATCCGTTTTGCCCGTCGTAACAATTTAAGCGTCAGTGCCAGCCCGCAGGATATCGGCGTGCTGACGCGTAAACTGTATGCCGCGTTTGAAGCGCTGCCGGGTAAAGTGACGCTGGTGAACCCACAGATTTCGCCCGACCTCTCGGAAGATAATCTGACCTTTATTCATGTGCCGGAAGGTCGTGCCAATCGTGCGGGTTGGTATCTGTACAACCAGTCGCCGGACATGAGTTCCATCATCAGCCATCAGCCGCTGGAATATAACCGCTACCTGAACAAGTTAGTGGCGTGGGCGTGGTTCAACGGGTTGCTGACCAGCAAAACCCGTCTGCACATGAAAGGTAATGAACTCTGCGATCTGCCGCGTTTGCAGGAGCTGGTGAACGACGTGTCGAGCCACTTCCCGCTGCGTGTGCCTGCGCCAACGCCCAAGGCGTTGTACAGTCCGTGTGAAATTCGTCACCTGGCGATTATCGTCAATCTTGAGCACGATCCGACCTCGGCCTTCCGCAATCAGGTAGTGCATTTCGATTTCCGCAAGCTGGATGTGTTCAGCTTTGGTCAGCAGCAGCAATGCCTGATTGGCAGCATCGATCTGCTGTACCGTAATTCGTGGAATGAGGTGCGTACGCTGCACTTCAGTGGCGAACAGGCGATGATTGAAGGCCTGAAAACCATTCTCGGCAAGATGCATCAGGATGCCGCACCGCCCGATACGGTCGAAGTGTTCTGCTACAGCCAGCACCTGCGTGGTTTGATCCGCACTCGCGTGCAGCAACTGGTTTCCGAATGCATTGAGCTGCGTTTGTCGAGCACGCGCCAGGAGCCAGGCCGCTTTAAAGCGCTGCGTATGGCAGGGCAAACCTGGGGCCTGTTCTTTGAGCGTATGAGCGTCTCGGTGCAGAAACTGGAAAACGCAGTGGAGTTCTACGGTGCGATTTCCAATAACAAACTGCACGGGCTATCGATCAAAGTCGAATCCAACCAGACGCCGCTGCCGCCGGTGGTGAATGGTTATGCCAGCGAAGGCATTATTCAGTTCTTCTTTGAAGATACCAATGACGATCGCGGCTTCAACATCTATATCCTCGACGAGAGCAACCGCGTTGAGGTTTATCATCACTGCGAAGGCAGCAAAGAAGAGCTGGTGCGCGATGTCAGTCGGTTCTACTCGTCATCGCATGACCGTTTCACCTACGGTTCCAGCTTTATCAACTTCAACTTGCCGCAGTTCTATCAGATTGTGAACACCGGCGATCGCTTCCAGGTGATTCCGTTCCGCAGCCAGACGCTGACACAGTTCTGTGCCACGCAGCCCGATAACGATAACGGCGACTTCCAGCCACGCTACCAAATGCACTGATCCCGCCTGCGTTCGCGCGGTGGGATTGGCTTTTCCTCTGACTCGCTCCCGGATTTGCGGGTATTTCCTGTTGCTTTTACAACGTCAACTGCGATGATAAGCAGCAATGGCTTAAGGACAGAAAGAGCAGAAAGAATGAGACGAATGATAAGTCAGCTAGGCATGGGGCTGGCACTGGTCAGCCTGGTAGGTTGTGGACTGAAAGGACCGCTGTATTTCCCGCCGAAAGATCAGCCGACCAAAAGCAATCAGCAAGTGACCGAGCAGCAGCAAAAAGCCGCTCAGAATGCTGATGTGAATGGTTTAGTGACCAGCAAACCTGGTGTACAGGCGAACTAATCTCTATGAGTCATCCGGCGGAGCAGAAAATGCAGTTCTCGAAAATGCACGGTCTCGGCAACGATTTCATGGTTGTCGATGCCGTGACGCAAAACGTCTTTTTTTCGCCGGAGCTGATTCGCCGTCTGGCGGACAGGCATCTGGGGATCGGTTTTGATCAATTACTGATCGTCGAACCGCCTTACGATCCGGATCTCGATTTTCATTACCGAATTTTCAACGCTGATGGTAGTGAAGTGGCGCAGTGCGGTAATGGCGCGCGCTGCTTCGCCCGCTTTGTGCGTCTGAAAGGGTTGACCAACAAAAGTGATATTCGCGTCAGCACGCAAACCGGCCGCATGGTGCTGAGCGTGACGAACGATGAGCTGGTGTGCGTCAACATGGGCGAGCCCAATTTCGATCCACAACAGGTGCCGTTGCGTGCCAACAAAGCCGAAAACCTTTACCTGCAACGTGTTGCCGAGCAAACCGTGATGTTTGGTGCGGTATCGATGGGCAATCCTCACTGCGTGATTCAGGTTGAGAGCGTGAAAACTGCACCGGTGGAAACGCTCGGCCCACTGCTCGAAAGCCACGAGCGCTTCCCGGAGCGCGTCAACGTTGGCTTTATGGAAGTGGTCAATCCTGAACATATCCGTCTGCGCGTGTATGAACGCGGCGCAGGCGAAACCCAGGCCTGTGGCAGCGGCGCCTGTGCGGCAGTGGCTTGTGGTATTCAGCAGGGCATTTTAGCCGCAAAAGTGCGCGTTGATCTGCCCGGCGGAACGCTGCATATTGCCTGGAAAGGGGCGGGTCAGCCGCTGCTGATGACCGGTCCAGCCACACACGTCTACGATGGGTTTATTCATCTATGAAAAATATCGAAGAGCAAACCGACAGCGCGGTTTTGCTGGACGATCAGTCGGTTAGCGCATTCCTGCGCCAGAACCCCGATTTCTTTATTCGCAATGCGCGCCAGGTCGAACAGATGATGGTGCCGCACCCGGTGCGCGGCAGCGTTTCCCTGGTGGAGTGGCATATGGCGCGTCAGCGCAACCATATCCAACAGTTGGAAGAGGAGATCACCCTGTTGATGGAGCAGGCGACGGCCAACCATCAACTGTTTGATCGCCTGCTGTCGTTGCAGGGACATCTCGCTTCAGCAGACAGCCTGCAAGAGATGCTCACACGCCTGCATCGCTGGGCGCGCGATCTTGGCCTTGCAGGTGCCAACGTGCGTGTCTTCAACGACAAATGGCATATCGGTGCGCCTTCTGATTTCACGCAACTGGGCTTATCGCGCCAGGCATTTGAGCCGTTGCGTATCCAGCGCTTTGGCAACGAACATCATTATCTGGGGAGCCTGAACGGCCCGGAATTGTTGCTGCTGTTACCGCAGGCCAAAGCGATTGGTTCTGTCGCTATGTCACTGATGGGTGAACGCGGAGAACTGGGCGTGCTGATGTTTAGCAGCCGCGATAACCAGCACTATCAGGCGGGCATGGGCACCTTATTGTTACAGCACCTGGCGCAAATGTTGCCGGATCTGCTGTCACGCTGGATTGAACGTGCATGAGCGACGTCAGCCCGCTGTGGCCCACCGTTGAGGGCTTTCTGCGTTATCTGAAAGTCGAACGCCAGCTTAGCCCGCTTACGCAAAAAAATTACACCCGTCAGCTGCAGGCGATGGTCGCCATGGCTGATGAGATGAAGATTGTTGCCTGGACGCAGCTGGAACCCGCCCAAGTCCGCCAGCTTGCCGCGCGCAGTCGTCGTGGAGGGTTAGGGGCCAGCAGTCTGGCGCTACGTATGTCAGCCTTGCGCAGTTTTCTCGACTGGCAGGTCAGCCAGGGCATGTTGAGTGCCAACCCGGCAAAAGGGATATCCACACCGCGCAATGCGCGCCATCTGCCCAAAAATATGGACGTTGATGAAGTCAACCAACTGCTGGAGATTGACATGAACGATCCGCTGGCGGTGCGCGATCGCGCGATGCTCGAAACCATGTACGGCGGCGGATTACGTCTGTCCGAGCTGGTGGGCATGGATTGTCGTCATGTTGATTTAGATGCCGGTGAAGTGTGGGTGTTGGGTAAAGGCAGCAAAGAGCGGCGCGTGCCGATTGGTGGCACCGCCGTGACCTGGCTGCAACACTGGCTTCCGCTGCGTGCCAGCTTTGCGCCACAGGATGATGCGGTGTTTGTCTCTAGCCGGGGCAGCCGTATTTCGGCGCGAAATGTGCAAAAACGCTTTGCCGAGTGGGGTATTAAGCAGGGCGTGGCCAGCCATATTCATCCCCATAAACTGCGTCACTCGTTTGCCACCCATTTGCTGGAGTCCAGCGGCGATCTGCGCGCGGTGCAGGAGTTGCTGGGTCACGCCAATCTGTCGACCACGCAAATCTATACCCATCTCGATTTCCAGCATCTGGCAACGGTCTATGACGCAGCACATCCACGTGCTAAACGAGGAAAGCCTGAATGAAGTTTTACCGCCCGCTGGGCCCGATCAAAGCGATCACCTTTGATCTCGACGATACGCTGTATGACAACCATCCCGTGATCCGCAAAACCACCGCAGAATCTCATGCCGCGTTGCAGGCCTTCCATCCTGCGCTGCGTGAATTTACCCCTGCGGACTATCAGGCGCTGCGTGACGAATTGCTGGCGCGTGAGCCGGAGATTTATCACGACGTGTCTGAGTGGCGTCGCCGCTCGGTTGAGCTGGCGATGATCAATGTGGGGTTGTCAGCCGCTGAAGCCACCGCCGGGGCCAGTGAAGTGATGAGTGTGTTCCACCAGTGGCGCAGCGAAGTTGAGATGCCCGAAGAGACACACCAAACGCTGACGTGGCTGGGCGAGCGCGTGCCGTTAGTGGCGATCACCAATGGCAACGCCTGCCCAGAGAAACTGGGCATTGACCACTATTTCCAGTTTGCCCTGCGCGCCGGTCCTCATGGCCGTGCAAAGCCTTGGCAGGATATGTATCAGTTGGCCTCCGATCGTTTAGGTATCGCACCTGAGCACATTTTGCACGTCGGCGACGATCTGACCACCGATGTGGTGGGTTCACTGCGTGCGGGCATGCAAGCCTGCTGGATAAACCTGCGTGACGGTAACCTGATGAAGATTGACGATGCGCGCCTGGTGCCGCATGTGGAAATTCATCAGTTGGCATCGCTAACCTCGCTGCTATAATGCTGTATGTTCATCCAGCTAATCACTGGGTGATTACAGTCATTTCCTGACGCACAAATCGTAGCGGCGCAATGTATTGCGCGATAAATCGCGCCGCTACAAATGGTGCGTTGATGGAGTGCCGGAGAACGGCATTCTGGAACCTCTCTTATTTTTCAAACGGTGCTTATGGACGTTTCTGATCTGCTTAACGGCTTGAATGACAAACAGCGCGAGGCGGTCGCCGCACCGCGCAGCAACCTGCTGGTGCTGGCCGGAGCAGGCAGTGGTAAAACCCGCGTGCTGGTGCATCGTATTGCCTGGCTGCTGTCGGTAGAAAATTGCTCGCCTTACTCGATTATGGCGGTGACCTTTACCAACAAAGCCGCGGCGGAAATGCGTCATCGTATCGATCAACTGATCGGCACCAGCCAGGGCGGCATGTGGATCGGAACGTTCCACGGTCTGGCGCACCGTTTACTGCGCGCGCATCACCTTGATGCCGGCTTGCCGCAGGACTTCCAGATTCTCGATAGCGATGACCAACTGCGTCTGCTGAAGCGTCTGATCAAAGCCATGAACCTTGATGAGAAACAGTGGCCTGCGCGTCAGGGCATGTGGTACATCAACGGCAAAAAAGATGAGGGCTTACGTCCCAAGCATATTGAAAGTTACGGCAATCCCGTTGAGCAAACCTGGCTGCGTATTTATCAGGCGTATCAGGAAGCCTGCGATCGCGCGGGCTTAGTGGATTTCGCTGAACTGCTGCTGCGTGCCCATGAGCTGTGGCTCAACAAGCCGCACATCCTGAATCATTATCGCGAGCGCTTCAGCAATGTGCTGGTGGATGAATTCCAGGACACCAACAACATTCAGTACGCCTGGATCCGCATGCTGGCGGGTGATACCGGTCGGGTGATTATCGTGGGCGATGACGATCAGTCGATCTACGGCTGGCGTGGTGCGCAGGTCGAGAACATCCAGCGCTTTCTGCAGGATTTCCCCGGCGCGGAAACCATTCGTCTGGAGCAGAACTACCGCTCGACCAACAATATCCTTAAAGCCGCTAACACACTGATCGCCAATAACAATGGGCGCCTCGGTAAAGAGCTGTGGACCGATGGCAGCGATGGCGAAAAGATTTCGATCTACTGCGCCTTTAACGAATTAGACGAAGCGCGCTTTGTGGTTAATCGCATCAAAACCTGGCATGAGAACGGCAATGCGCTGCAGGATTGCGCCATTCTCTATCGCAGCAACGCCCAGTCTCGTGTGCTGGAAGAGGCGCTGATTCAGGGCAGCATGCCGTATCGCATTTATGGCGGTATGCGCTTCTTCGAACGCCAGGAGATCAAAGATGCGTTGGCCTATCTGCGTCTGATGGCTAACCGCAATGATGATGCGGCGTTTGAACGCGTGGTGAACACGCCGGTACGGGGCGTGGGCGATCGCACGTTGGATGTGGTGCGTCAGACGGCGCGCGATCAGCAATTAACCTTGTGGCAAGCCACGCGGGAACTGCTGCAAAACAAAGCCCTGGCGGGACGTGCCGCTTCTGCGCTGCAACGCTTCTGCGAGCTGGTGGATTCACTGGCCACGGAAACCGCTGAAATGCCGCTGCACGTGCAAACCGATCGGGTGATTAAAGACTCGGGCCTGTGGATCATGTATGAGCAGGAGAAGGGTGAAAAAGGCCAGGCGCGCATCGAAAACTTGGAAGAACTGGTGACGGCAACGCGCCAGTTCAGTTATCAGGACGAAGATGAAGACCTGATGCCATTGCAGGCGTTTCTTTCACATGCTGCGTTGGAAGCGGGTGAGGGGCAAGCCGATAAGTGGCAGGATGCAGTGCAATTGATGACTCTGCACTCCGCCAAAGGGTTGGAGTTCAGCCAGGTCTTTATCGTCGGTATGGAAGAGGGCATGTTCCCGAGCCAGATGTCGCTGGATGAGGGCGGTCGTTTGGAGGAGGAGCGTCGCCTGGCGTATGTCGGCGTCACGCGTGCGATGGAAAAACTCACGCTGACCTACGCCGAAACCCGCCGCCTTTATGGTAAGGAAGTGTATCACCGTCCTTCGCGCTTCATTGGTGAGTTACCGGAAGAGTGTGTGGAAGAGGTGCGTCTGCGCGCCAGCGTCAGCCGCCCGGTGAGCCATCAACGTATGGGCACGCCCATCGCGCAAAATGACAGTGGCTTTGCGCTCGGACAGCGCGTGCGCCATGCCAAATTTGGTGAAGGCACCATCATCAACCTTGAAGGCAGTGGCGAGCATAGCCGCTTGCAAGTGGCGTTTCAGGGCCAGGGAATCAAGTGGCTGGTGGCGGCTTACGCCCGTCTGGAAACGGTGTAGCGCGGTTGCGCTACCTTGACGACTTTTTCGTCTCAGCGTAACATGCGCGCACTATTATCATGAGAGGACAATGCCTTGGACGCGCCCAGTCGATGCTGGCTCAACCGCCTGTTTAACAGGAACAACTCCTAAGGTCACCTCTCATTGCGGGTAGCCTTAGCGGTTATCAGCGACCTCCCTTTACACTCTCGTCGCACGAGTCAGCACTGATTTACCCTTGAAGCGAAAGTTTCCGCGTTCAGGCTTTGCCGTGCCCGTTTTGCCTCTGGCATCACGGAGTGCCGCCTTGTCCCATTCCGTCTGCAATGGGGAGTATTGCTATGCTGAGCGCTTTTAAACTCGAACGCGATCGCCTGACGCGCATCGAGCTGGAAGAAAATAACGACAAACTGAATACGTCGGTTTGGGTCGATTTGATCGAGCCTGACGACAGCGAACGTGATCGTGTGCAGTCTGAGCTGGGCCAAAGCCTGGCAACCCGTCCGGAGCTGGAGGACATCGAAGCCTCAGCGCGATTCTTCGAAGACGAAGATGGCTTGCACATTCACTCCTTCTTCTTCTTTGAAGATGCGGAAGACCACGCCGGTAACTCCACCGTGGCGTTTACCATTCGTGAAGATCGCCTCTATACGCTGCGTGAACGTGAGCTGCCTGCTTTCCGTCTCTATCGCATGCGCGCGCGTAACCAAACGCTGACGGATGGCAATGCTTACGAGCTGCTGCTGGATCTGTTTGAGACCAAAATCGAACAGCTGGCGGATGAGATCGAGAACATCTACAGCGCGCTGGAAAAACTGAGCCGAGTCATTATGGAAGGCCAGCAGGGTGAAGAGTACGATCAGGCGCTGTCGCGTCTGGCAGAGCTGGAAGATATCGGCTGGAAAGTGCGTCTGTGTTTGATGGATACGCAGCGTGCCCTGAATTTCCTGGTGCGCAAAGCACGCTTGCCGGGCAACCAGCTGGAGCAGGCGCGTGAAATCCTGCGCGATATCGAATCCCTGTTGCCGCATAACGAATCCTTGTTCCAGAAAGTTAACTTCCTGATGCAGGCGGCGATGGGCTTTATCAACATCGAGCAGAACCGCATTATCAAGATCTTCTCGGTGGTATCAGTGGTGTTCCTGCCGCCAACGCTGGTGGCTTCAAGCTATGGTATGAACTTCGAGTTTATGCCTGAGCTGAAGTGGAGCTTTGGTTATCCGGGGGCGATCACCTTGATGATCCTTGCCGGGCTGGCACCTTATCTCTACTTCAAACGTAAAAACTGGTTGTAACGATTTCGGGGCCGCATTTGCGGCCCTTTAAACTGGCGCCGCATCACAATTCTGCGTAGGCTGTTGTCACTTCTCACTTTCTGATTTCCACCTTATGGCGCGTCTCTCTTTGCGACAGCAGTGGACCATTCTGCTGATTGCTTCGTTAGTACTGGGGATTATCCTCCAGCTGTTTCACCTTCCCGCTGCACTGCTGTTAGGACCGATGATCGTCGGCACCATCATGGGCCTGTCAGGCGCCACTGTGCGCATCGACAAGCGTTTTTTCGTGCTGGCACAAGCCGTGCTGGGCTGCATGATTGGGCAAACGCTTTCCCCTGCGATTCTCTCGCCACTGTTGCAGGATTGGCCGGTGGTGCTGGCCGTGTTGGTGCTGACGCTGGCGGCCAGTGGTTTGTCAGGATTTTTGCTGGTGCGCTTTAGCAACTTGCCCGGACCGACGGGTGCGTGGGGATCTTCACCCGGCGGTGCTTCCGCGATGGTGGCGATGGCCGGTGATTTTGGTGCTGACGTTCGCCTGGTGGCCTTTATGCAGTATCTGCGCGTGCTGTTTGTGGCTACCGCGGCGGCCGTGGTGGCGCGCATTGGATTGGGGACCAGTGGCGGCGCGGTGGAGCTGGAGTGGTTTCCGGCATTACAAAGCAGTTTCCTGCTGACCATCGTAGTGATGTTAGCCGGTGCCTGGCTGGGACAGAAATTGCGCATTCCTTCCGGTGCACTGCTGTTGCCTGCGCTGATTGGCGCAACGTTGCACGGTACGGATGTCGCCACGTTGCAGGTGCCAGAATGGTTGCTGGCGCTGGCTTATGCACTGATTGGCTGGAGCGTAGGATTACGTTTTACCCGTCCGATTTTCCTGCTGGCACTGCGCACGCTGCCACAAATGCTGGTCTCGATTTTTGGTTTGATGCTGCTGTGCGGAGGATTAGCCTGGATGCTGACGCGCGTGCTGCATGTGGATCTGATGACCGCTTACCTGGCAACCAGCCCCGGCGGGCTGGATACCGTGGCAATTATTGCTGCTGGCAGCCGGGTCGATATCGCTTTTGTGATGGCGTTGCAGACGCTACGCCTGTTCACTATCTTGCTCACCGGCCCGGCGATAGCACGCTTTATTTCACGCTATGCGCACGCGAGTGCGAGCTGAGAACGCAACAGCATCAACAATAAAGATGGCGAGCGCCAGCCAGATGAAGCCAAAGGTGACCATTTTGTCCGGCGTCAGGCTCTCGCCATAGAACAGCACGGCCAGCAGGAACATCAATGTGGGGCCGAGATACTGGAAGAACCCCACGGTTGAAAGACGCAAACGCGCACAAGCCGCAGCAAACAGCATCAACGGAATGGTGGTGATGATGCCCGCGGCAACCAGTTTCAGGTTAAGGCTCAGCGGATTGGCGCTCAGATGACTGGTGGCGCTGTCGGCAAAGCCAAACAGATAGATGGCAGCCAGCGGAAATAACCAGGCAGTTTCGATCAGCATGCCGCTTTGCGCATCCACCTGAATCTTCTTTCTTATCAGACCATAGAGCGCAAAACTCAACGCCAGGCCGAGGCCGATAATCGGCAACGAACCAAATTGCCACAGCTGCACCAATACCCCAGTCGTGGCCAGTATCACAGCCAGCCACTGCAAACGCCGGAAGCGCTCACGCAGGAACAGCATGCCAAATACCACGTTGATCAGCGGGTTGATAAAGTAGCCGAGGCTGGCTTCCAGCATATGCTGATTGTTCACCGCCCAGATAAACAGCAGCCAGTTGCCGCCGATGGTGACGGCGGTCAGTGCCAGTAGCAGCACTTTTTTCGGTTGGGCGAGCACCGTGCGTACCTGTTTCCAGCTGCGACTCAGCGTAATCAGAATCAGCATAAACAGCGCTGACCAAATCACACGATGCGTCATGATCTCCGTGGGCGGCACTTCCTTCACCAACTTGAAGTAAGCCGGTGCAATGCCCCAAATAAAGTAAGCGCCAAGCGCATAACCAATGCCCTGACGCGTGTGTTGCGATTCCATTATTTCATCCAAAAAAGCTTGTTAACCAATCAGATAGGTGGCGGTAGCGGTGGCGATGTAATCGCCCTGTTGGTTGTGCAACTCAACTCGTGCTACAGCGACCTTGTTGCCACCGCGCAGTAGGCTACTGGTGGCGATAAAGCGTTCGCCGCGTCCGGGACGCAAGTAATCGACGCGCATATCAATGGTGCCCATGCGTGACAGGCGCTGACGCAGTTCTTCCTCGCTAATACTCTCTTGACGCGACAGCGCATGGCTGACACACACCAACCCGGCGGCGACATCCAGCACCGAGGCAATGACGCCGCCGTGCAAAATCTGCTGCGCAGCATTGCCCACCAACATGGTTTTGTTGGCAAAGCCCAACTCGGCGTAATCCGCCTCCAGTCGATGCAGCTCGAGGCCCAGGGCTTGATTAAAGGGCATGTGATAAACAAAGATTTCGCCAATCAGGCGGCGAGCTTCCTGCTGTGTCAGCAACGGGGATGACATAGTTCCTGCCTTAAGATGTTAAAGAATTGTGTATATTATGCCGCGTTCGCGCTGCTTTCCAGTTTCAGAAATCGGCACTGATCAACCACTGGCTTTGCGTGTAGAATGGCCTGCTTTTTGAACCGTCGCCCTGACGATTACGACACGCAGTTCTCTGGAGAATTTTATGCGTAAGCATTACGCCTTGCTGGCCGCGGCATTGACGCTTCCTGTGCTGGCTCAAGCTGATGAAGCCACGATAAAAGAGGTGCATGACGCCCCGGCAGTAAAGGGCAGTATTATCGCTAACCTGCTGGAAAAACACGATAACCCGTTCGTGCTGTATCCTTATGAGAACAACTACCTGCTTTACACCTACACCAGTGACATGAATAAAGAGGCCATCTCCTCTTATAACTGGGCAGATAAAGCAAAAAATGACGAAGTGAAATTCCAGCTGAGCCTGGCGTTTCCGCTGTGGCGTGGCATCCTGGGCGACAATTCGGTGTTGGCCGCCTCCTATACTCAACGTTCCTGGTGGCAGCTTTCCAACCGTGGCGCATCGTCACCGTTCCGTGAAACTAACTACGAACCGCAGATTTTCCTCGGTTGGGCAACGGATTACACCTTTGCGGGCTGGACACTGCGCGACATCGAAACCGGTCTGAATCACGAGTCGAACGGACGTAGCGATCCGACTTCACGCAGCTGGAACCGCGTTTATGCGCGACTGATGGCGCAGAACGGTAACTTCCTTGCGGAAATCAAACCCTGGTATCGCATTCCAGAAAACGAAAATAACGATGATAACCCCGACATCACCAAGTACATGGGCTACTATCGCGCCAAGCTCGGTTATGAAGTGGGCGAGAGTATTTTCAGCGTGGAAGGTAACTACAACTGGAACAGCGGTTACGGCGGGGCCACTTTCGCCTGGAGCTACCCCATCACCGAACACGTACGCTTTTACACCCAGCTGTTCAGCGGGTATGGTGAATCGCTTATCGACTATAACCACCGTCAAACCCGCTTTGGCGTGGGCGTAACACTTAACGATCTGTTCTAACAAGTCAAAAAACAGGATTACCGTGGCAACATCGGCAGTGCTTAATCAGGAAATGCTGGCGCAGCAGGTTTTACAAGACACCTTCGGCTACCAGCAATTTCGTCCCGGTCAGCAAACCATCATTGAAACCGCGCTAGCAGGGCGCGATTGTCTGGTGGTGATGCCAACCGGCGGCGGCAAATCGCTGTGCTATCAAATCCCGGCGCTGGTGCGTGAAGGGCTGACGCTGGTGGTCTCGCCGCTGATTTCACTGATGAAAGATCAGGTTGATCAGTTGCTGGCCAACGGCGTGGCGGCGGCGTGCCTGAATTCCACCCAGACGCGCGAGCAACAGCAGCAGGTGTTTGCGGATTGCCGTACCGGCAAGCTGAAGCTGCTGTACATCGCCCCTGAACGTCTGATGATGGACAACTTCCTCGACAGCCTGCACCAGTGGAATCCGGTGATGCTGGCGGTGGATGAGGCGCACTGTATCTCACAATGGGGCCACGATTTCCGTCCGGAATATGGCTCGATTGGTCAGTTGCGTCAGCGCTTCCCGGAACTGCCGGTGATGGCGTTAACCGCGACGGCCGATGAAACCACGCGTAATGACATCGCGCATCTGCTGCAGATGGACGATCCGCTGATTCAAATCAGCAGCTTTGACCGCCCCAACATCCGCTACACGCTAGTGGAAAAATTTAAACCCACCGATCAGCTGCTGCGCTACGTGCAGGAGCAACGGGGCAAAAGCGGCATTATTTACTGTAACAGCCGCGCGAAAGTGGAAGACACCGCCGCGCGTTTGCAAAGCCGCGGGCTAAGTGTGGGCGCGTATCACGCCGGTATCGATAGCGCGCAACGTGCGCACGTGCAGGAAGCCTTCCAGCGTGACGATCTGCAAATCGTGGTCGCCACCGTGGCGTTTGGTATGGGCATCAACAAACCCAACGTGCGCTTTGTGGTGCATTTCGACATCCCGCGCAATATCGAATCCTATTATCAGGAGACCGGGCGCGCCGGACGCGACGGGCTGCCCGCAGAAGCGATGATGCTGTACGATCCAGCGGATATGGCCTGGTTGCGTAAGTGTCTGGAAGAGAAAGCACCCGGTCCACTGCAGGATATTGAACGCCATAAGCTGAATGCCATGGGAGCATTTGCCGAAGCGCAGACCTGCCGTCGTTTAGTGCTGCTCAACTACTTTGGCGAAGGGCGTCAGCAGCAGTGTGGTAACTGCGATATCTGCCTTGATCCGCCGCGCCGTTATGATGGTCTGGTAGAAGCGCAAAAGGCGCTCTCCAGCATCTATCGTACCGGTCAGCGCTTTGGTATGGGCTATATTGTTGACGTGTTGCGTGGCTCGACCAATCACCGTGTCCGCGATAATGGGCACGACAAACTGCCGGTGTACGGCATTGGTCGTGAACAGAGCCAGGAGCACTGGGTTAGCGTGCTGCGTCAGCTTATCCATTTGGGTATGGTGACGCAAAATATTGCCATGCATTCGGCGCTGCAACTGACCGAAGCCGCGCGTCCTGTGCTGCGTGCGGAAGTGCCTTTGATGCTTGCCGTGCCGCGTATCGTTACTGTCAAAAGCCGCAGCAGTTCGCCCAAAGTTCACAGTGGAAATTACGATCGCACCCTGTTTGGCAAACTGCGCAAATTGCGTAAGGCGATTGCTGATGAAGAGAACATTCCGCCCTACGTGGTGTTTAACGATGCCACGCTGATTGAAATGGCGGAACAAATGCCGATTACCGCGTCAGAAATGCTGAGCGTGAACGGTGTCGGTCATCGCAAACTCGAACGGTTTGGTAAACCCTTCCTGGTGATGATCAAAGAACATGTCGATGAAGAGTAAAGGAAAGAAACCATGTTGATGTTATTTGCCACCGTCGCGCTGGTGCATCTTGTTGCGCTGATGAGCCCAGGACCGGACTTCTTCTTCGTCTCGCAAACTGCCGCAAGCCGTTCGCGTAAAGAGGCGATGATGGGCGTTTTCGGCATTACGCTGGGGATTGTTATCTGGGCGGGCGTGGCGCTGATGGGCCTGCATCTGATTCTCGAAAAAATGGCCTGGCTGCATGAAATCATCATGGTGGGTGGTGGTTTATATCTGCTGTGGATGGGCTGGCAGCTGCTGCGTTCGGCGCGTCAACGCCACAAGTCACCGCAGGTGGATGTACCGGTGGTTGAACTGCCTAAGAGCGGCATGAGCTTCCTGAAAGGGTTCCTGACCAATCTGTCTAACCCAAAAGCCATTATCTATTTCGGTAGCGTGTTCTCGCTGTTTGTGGGTAATGACGTGGGTGCGATGGAGCGTTGGGGTCTGTTCCTGCTGATTATCGGTGAGACGTTTGCCTGGTTTACGCTGGTGGCAGCCATCTTCGCGCTGCCGTGGATGCGTGATAAGTATCAGCGTATGGCGAAATGGGTCGATGGTATGGCGGGGGTGTTATTCGCCGGATTCGGCATTCACCTCATTATCTCGCGTTAAAGCCTGGTTTACAGGCCATTTCGGCACCGGGCAGTGCTCGCCCTCCTCACGTACAGCCTGGTCGCCATTAATGGCGTCATTGCGAAAGTGCGGTCATCGGCTGGTCGCCATTAATGGCGACCCTACATGAATGTAGGGTGCGCATTTATGCGCACCTGGTTGAAAATTAAGCGATTCTGCGCGCGCTGGCTAACAACGCACCGACCGCCATAAACAATCCGCCAAAGGTACGGTTCAGCAACTTCATCTGCTGCGGGCCTTTAATCCAGCCTGCGATACGCGTGGCCAGGGTGGCGTAACCAATCATCACGATAATATCGACCACAATGGTGGTGACGCCGAGCACCAGATACTGTGCCAGCTGTGGCTGATGTGGCTGGATAAACTGCGGGAACAGCGCGGCAAGAAACACGATGCTTTTCGGGTTGGTGAGGTTCACCAGAATGGCGCGCTTAAACAAACGACGACGTGGCATCGCTTTCGCCACCGCATTCAGGTCAATGCCACCGGCGGAACGCCACTGCTGAATACCCAGCCACACCAGATAAGCCGCACCTGCCCACTTCAGCACTTCAAACGCCATAATAGATTGCGAAAACAGCGCGCCCAGGCCGGCACCGACCAGCACGATATGAATCGCGAGGCCAAGCTGTAAACCGGTAATGGAAGCCGCAGCGCCACGATAGCCGTGACTGATGCCGGTGCTCATGGTGTTAATCGCGCCGGAACCGGGTGAAAGGCTGAGGATAGTTGTGGTCAGCAGATAGGTTAACCACCATTCAATGGTCATGTGTGACATTCCCTGAAGTTAGCGAAGTGTGACACAATACGCCAGAACATCGCGGCACGCTACGGAGCGCAAGCGCGCGATGAGGCTTTTTTTATGGGGGACGGATGCAGCAACATAAACAGAGTTGGCTCGGGCGTGAGCGTGGCTTTTCTGCGTTTGCCACTGGCCCGCTGCTCGACTTCTGGCGTCGTCGTGAAGAGTGCGAATTCACCGGCGTCGGCAATCTGACTATTCGCTATGTTCGTTTCACCTCACCGCAACATCGCCGTGTCATCTTGATTGTGCCGGGCCGCATCGAAAGCTATATCAAGTACCCGGAATTGGCTTACGATCTGTTCCACTGTGGTTATGACGTGGTGATCATTGATCATCGTGGCCAGGGCCGTTCCGACCGCCTGCTGGCCGATTCACACCGCGGCCATGTGGTGGAGTTCAGCCACTATGTTGACGATCTGGAAACGCTCTATGAGAAAGAGATCGCTAACAGCAACTATCAACAGCGATATGTGTTGGCGCACTCGATGGGCGGCGCGATCTTAGCGCTGTTTCTGGCGCGTCAGCCTCGGGCATTCCACGCTGCGGTATTTTCAGCACCGATGTTTGGCATTGTGCTACCGCTGCCCGATTGGATGGCGCACCCGATTCTGGACTGGGCGGAGAAACTGCCCGCGCTGCGCGAACGTTATGCGCTGGGAACGGGCCGCTGGCGTGCCAGTCCGTTTGGCATCAATCGTCTGACGCACAGTCGAGAGCGTTATCGTCGTAACCTGCGTTTTTATGCCGACGATCCCGCGCTGCGCGTGGGTGGCCCCACTTACCATTGGGTCCGTGAAGGTGTGCAGGCGGGGCGCAGCATCATTAGCCAGGTGGTGAAAATCACCACTCCCACCTTGGTGCTGCAGGCCAGTGAAGACGATGTGGTGGATAACCGCTCGCAAGGGGCTTTTTGCTCGGCGATGGCCGAGGCAGGCCATCCCTGCGAAGGCACCGTGCCGTATGTGATCCAAGGCGCGCGTCATGAGATTTTGTTTGAAACAGACGCCATGCGCGCTGAAGCGCTCAACCTGGTGGTCGATTTCTTCGAGCGCCACGTTTAATTTATTATCCGATATCAATACCAGAGGTTTACATGTACCACATCGTCGCATCCGACCTGGATGGCACGCTGCTTTCGCCGGAACATCGCCTGACGCCTTTCTCTCGTACCACATTGCAGGAGCTGGTGGCACGTGATGTGCATTTTGTCTTCGCCACCGGACGTCATTACATCGACGTGGGCCAGATGCGCGATAGCCTTGGCATCCCGGCCTATATGATCACCTCGAATGGTGCGCGCGTGCACAACGCTGACGGCGAATTGGTGTTCAGCCACAACCTTGATGGCGACATCGCCAGCGAGCTGTACGGCTTGCAGTACCATGATGAGCATATCCTCACGCACGTCTATCGTGACGACGAGTGGTTTATGAGCCGCCATCGCCCAGACGAGCAGGATTATTTCCGTGAGTCCGTATTTAACTATCAGGTTTACCAACCGGGTATGTTGCCGACAGATGGGATCAGTAAAGTCTTCTTCACCTGTGATGAACCCGAACGCCTGGCTCCGCTGGAACTGGCGATCGAAGCGCGTTGGGGCGATCGCGTCAACGTCAGTTTCTCACTGCCAACCTGCCTGGAAGTGATGGCCGGTGGCGTATCGAAAGGTCACGCGCTGGAAGCAGTCGCCAAACAACTCGGATACTCGCTGAAAGAGTGCATCGCTTTTGGCGACGGCATGAATGATGTCGAAATGCTGAGTATGGCGGGTAAAGGCTGCATCATGCGTAATGCGCATCAGCGCCTGAAAGATACCTTGCCAGCATTGGAAGTGATTGGCAGCAATGCCGAGGATGCGGTGCCGCACACGTTGCGTAAGCTGTTCCTGGCTTAAAAAGTGGGCCGGTTAACCGGCCCATTTTATTATGCGATTTGTTTCTTGTGCTTATGCTCATTGATCATGGTGAGCAGCAGTAGTAGTACCGCCAGCACCGACCCCGCGATCATCACCATAAAGCCGCCATCCCAGCCGAAGTAATCCACGGTGTAACCGACAATCGCACTGGCCGCAACGGAACCGCCGAGGTAACCGAACAGGCCGGTAAAGCCCGCCGCCGTGCCAGCTGCTTTCTTCGGTGCCAGCTCCAGCGCATGCAGACCAATCAGCATCACCGGACCATAAATCAGGAAACCGATAACGATCATGCACAGCATATCGATGCCTGGATTGCCCGGTGGGTTGAGCCAGTAAATCACGGTGGCGATGGTGACCAGTGTCATAAAGAACACGCCGGTTGCGCCACGGTTGCCGCGGAAGACCTTGTCTGACATCCAGCCGCACAGCAAGGTGCCGGGAATGCCCGCATATTCATAGAAGAAGTATGCCCAGGAGGATTTATCCAGCGTAAAGTGTTTCACTTCTTTCAGGTAAGTGGGTGACCAGTCGAGAATGCCGTAACGCAGCAGATAGACGAAGACGTTAGCCAACGCGATATACCACAGCAACTTATTCGGCAGGATGTACTGCATGAAAATCTGCTTTGCCGACAGCTCCTGCTCATGATTCTCGTTGTAATCTGGCGGGTAATCATTCTTATAGGCTTCAATCGGCGGCAGGCCGCAAGACTGCGGTGTGTCGCGCATCAAGGCGAAGGCAATGATGGCGATGATGATCGCCCCGAACGCGGGCATGTAGAGTGCCGCTTTCCAGTCGTTAAACCATGCCATCCCCAGCAAGAACAGCAGCGGTGGAATGCCGCCACCCACGTTATGCGCGCAGTTCCACACGGAGACAATCCCGCCGCGCTCCTTCTGCGACCACCAGTGCACCATCGTTCGCCCACAAGGCGGCCAGCCCATGCCCTGGAACCAACCACACAGGAACAGCAGCACAAACATCACCATGATGCTTGAGGTCGCCCAAGGCACAAATCCCATGATTAACATCACGGCCGCAGCGAGAATTAACCCTGCGGGTAAAAACACACGCGGGTTAGAGCGGTCAGAAACGGAGCCCATGATGAACTTGGAGAAGCCGTACGCGATGGAGATCCCGGACAGCGCAAAGCCTAGATCGCCGCGTGAGAAGCCCTGTTCGACCAGATAAGGCATCGCCAGCGCGAAGTTTTTACGCACCAGATAGTAGGCCGCGTATCCAAAGAAAATACCGATAAAGATTTGCCAGCGCAGCCGACGGTAGAGCGGATCAACACGATCATCAGCGACTTGCGGCTGATGCGGTGCCGGTTTGAAGATACTCAACATGAGTGTGGCCCTCCAGGGCGCGATATTGTTATGTGTTCCCAGCAGGTTGGGTCAAGCGCCGTGTGGCGTTAAAACAGCACCAAAAGGTTCCATTTCGCGCACAGGATAGTGATGGTTTCGGCACGTTACTGTGATGCGTGACACATTTGTTACAGTTTGATGACATTAAAGAGCGAAATAAACCAAGAAATGTTGGTATTCGCGCATGATGTCTGGCGAGACAGGCCACTTATTCTTGCCTTACATTGTTTGTCTGTATTTTGGTCTGTTGTAAACCAAATAATTCAAACCCATGACGACAGTTTGTTTACACTAGCGCCACTGTTCATTTTGGGATCAATACCGTGCTGTTACTGATCGTTACCACCATTTTGTGGGCTTTTTCCTTTAGTTTGATCGGGGAATACCTCGCCGGCCAGGTTGATTCCTGGTTCTCGGTGCTGATGCGCCTGGCACTTGCGGCCATCATTTTCCTGCCTTTCCTGCGTTGGAAAGGCTATCGCGCCTCCACCATCCTGCTGTATATGCTGGTAGGGATGCTGCAGCTGGGCGTCATGTATCTGCTGAGTTTTGAGGCTTACACCTATCTCAGCGTGTCAGAGTTCCTGCTGTTCACGGTGATGACGCCGCTGTATGTGACGTTGATTTACGACTTGCTCAGCAAGCGTCCACTGCGAATTGGCTATGCATTCAGTGCGCTGCTGGCAGTCGGTGGGGCAGCCATCATCCGTTACGACAAAGTCAGCGACCATTTCTGGTTTGGCCTGCTGCTGGTTCAAGCCGCCAACATCTGCTTTGCCATTGGCATGGTCGGCTACAAGCGCCTGCAGGAAACCCGTCCGATGCCGCAGCACACCGCATTCTCATGGTTCTATCTTGGCGCGGTGATCATCGCCATCATTGCCTGGAGCCTGTGGGGTAACCCGAACAAACTGCCCACCACCTCACTGCAGTGGGGCATTCTGGTGTGGCTGGGCGTGGCGGCATCGGGACTGGGATACTTCATGTGGAACTACGGTGCGACCCAAGTGGATGCGGGTACGCTGGGTATCATGAACAATATGCACGTGCCGGCGGGTTTACTGGTCAATCTGGCCATCTGGCAGGAAAAACCACACTGGCCAAGCTTTATTGCCGGAGCCATCGTGATTTTTGCTTCACTCTACGTTCATAAGCGTTGGGTGCTAGGAAAAAGCAGCGCTTAAGCCAGAGGGATGTGAGATTCCTTCATGATCGGAGCGGCCTATATCCGACCCTGCTCCGATCTCCAAGCGACTACGCCTTTTTCGCTGGCGCCGCAGGACGATGAATCATCGTCAGCCCCTTCAAAAAGTTACGCAGAATCTGGTCACCGCACTCGCGGTAATTCTTATGATCCGGATTGCGGAAAATCGCGCCCACTTCTGCCTGAGACACCTTGAAGTTCGCTTTCAGCAACACTTCCGTGATATCCGTTGTCTTCAAAGCAAAGGCAATACGCAACTTCTTGATAAAAATATTATTATTCATACGGCGCTCCACCGACGGTGCAGGCGCATCTTCACTCTTGCCACGGCGATAGAAAATCAACCCGTTAAGGAAATAGCCCATCAGCACGTCAGGCAATTTACGAAACGCAGCATCATCATCCTTCTTCATCCACGCCTGCACATCTTCCAATGGCACTTCGCTGCCCGCTAAGGCAAAAATCTCCACCACTTTGCTATCGCTCAAATCAAGCATATAGCGCACGCTGCGCAGAACATCGTTACTCGTCATGGTGAAACTCTCTTGGTCGCGGATTGAGGCGGCGCATTATAGAGCAGGCAGGGCAGGGATAACAGCACGGGCGACACACGCCGCCCGCGGGATCATAAAGAAACGGACTGAAGTGAACCCGGACGCGCGGCATCGCGCACAAAGGGCAAATGGTCACAGGCGTGCTGACGGGCAAATCGTACAAACGCCTCTAACACCGGCTGACGTTGCTCGCCATCGCGAACCGCAGCATATAAGCGGCTCCACAAACCGTCACCCAGCGTCTTGGTCACCACCAGGCCCTGCTTCTCAAAACTCTCCACCACCCAATGTGGTAACGCGGCAATGCCCATCTGCGCCGACACCATCTGAATCAACAACAGCGTATTATCCACATTCTTCAAGGCGGGGGTCACGCCAGCGGGTTGCAGAAAATGACGCCAGATATCCAGACGTTGACGCTGAACGGGATAAATCATCAACACTTCATCAGCCAAATCTTCCGGCGAAATATGTTCACGCTGCGCCAGCGGATGATCCGGTGCCAACACCAAACGCACCTCGAAATCAAACATCGGCGTATAGAACAACCCGCTGCGCGGCAAAATATCGGAGGTCAACACCACATCCAGCTCGCCTTGCTGCAATGCTGGCTGGGGATCAAAGGTCACGCCAGATTTAAAATCCATCACCACTTGCGGCCAGCTCTTACGGAAATTACTCAAGGCGGGTGTCAGCCACTGAATACAACTGTGGCACTCAATGGCAATGCGCAGCGTGGTTTGATGCGGCTCGTGGCAATCCTGCAACGCCTGCTGAATCTGCGGCAAAATCTGCTCGGCCAACTGCAGCAAAATCTCCCCCTGCGGCGTAAACCGCAACGGCTGGCTCTTGCGCACAAACAGGCGAAAGCCCAGCCGCTGTTCCAGGTCGCTGAACTGATGAGATAACGCCGATTGTGTCTGATGAAGCTGGGCGGCGGCGGCGGCTAAAGAGCCGGTATTCCGTAACGCCTGCAGCGTTCTCAGGTGTTTGAGTTCGATCATGAGAGTCCTTCACATCGAGATTGAACAGATTGCGCTTGAGGAACATACAGTACCCGCAGAAGATAGCGGTGTAAACATCTGGACGGCTAAACATCTCAAGCAAGCGATACGGCCACTCTCTTTTTGTCCAGTATAAGCCTTCAGCGGACCGCCATCATGCTTGCTGGATGAAGACAATGGGTTCGCATCGTTTGGAGTACACCCAATGAGCATTCTGAACCACACACTCGGTTTCCCTCGCGTTGGTCTGCGTCGTGAACTCAAAAAAGCACTGGAAAGTTACTGGGCAGGCCTCAGCTCGCAACAAGAGCTACTGGCCGTAGGGCGTGAACTGCGGGCCCGACACTGGCAACAGCAAAAAGAGGCGGGCGTAGATTTATTGCCGGTCGGCGATTTCGCCTGGTACGATCACGTACTGAGCACTAGCCTGCTGCTCGGCAATGTGCCCGCACGCCACCAAAACCAAGACGGTTCTATCGATATCGACACCCTGTTCCGCATTGGTCGTGGTCGTGCGCCCAGCGGTGAGCCCGCGGCAGCGGCTGAAATGACCAAATGGTTCAACACCAACTATCACTACATGGTGCCTGAGTTCACCCAAGGCCAGCAGTTCACGCTCAGCTGGACCCAACTGCTGGACGAAGTGGACGAAGCGCTGGCGCTGGGCCACAAGATTAAGCCTGTATTGTTGGGGCCGGTCACCTATCTGTGGCTGGGAAAAGTCAAAGGTGAATCGTTTGATCGCCTGACGCTGCTAAAAGAGATCCTGCCGGTTTACCAGCAGGTCCTGGCAGAACTGAAAAAACGCCGTATCGAATGGGTGCAAATCGACGAACCTGCCCTGGCGCTGGAACTGCCGTTAGCGTGGCGTGATGCCTTCAAACCGGCCTACGCAGCGCTGCAAGGCAACGTCAAACTGCTGCTCACCACCTATTTCGACAGCATTGGTCAGAACCTTGATGTCATCAAAACCCTGCCCGTACAGGGCCTGCATGTTGACCTTGTGCAGGGTAAAGATGACATCCAACACATTCACCAACAGCTGCCCGCTGAATGGCTACTCTCCGTCGGCGTAATTAACGGTCGTAACGTCTGGCGTGCTGACCTGAGTCGCTGGTTTGAATGCCTGAAGCCGCTGGTGGGACTGCGCCAGCAGCTGTGGGTGGGTTCATCGTGCTCACTGCTACATAGCCCGATCGATTTGAGTGTGGAAACCCGGCTGGATGAGGAAATGAAAAGCTGGTTTGCCTTTGCGCTGCAAAAGTGTGCTGAGCTGTCACTGCTGAGCAACGCGCTGAATAATGGAGATGCCGCTTCACTGGCGGCGTGGAGTGCACCGATTCGTGCCCGTGCTCACTCAACGCGTGTTCACAATGCCGCCGTCGAGGCGCGTCTGGCAAAAATTCAGGCTAAAGACGTGGAACGTCCGGGCCACTATCGTGAACGTGCCCAGGCACAGCGTCAGCGCTTCAACCTGCCAGCCTGGCCAACCACCACTATCGGCTCATTCCCGCAGACCACTGAAATCCGCGGCCTGCGTCTCGACTTCAAAAAAGGCAACATCGACAGCGGAAACTACCGCGCGGGTATCGCGCAACACATCAAACAGGCAATTGCCGAACAAGAGCGGCTGGGGCTTGACGTGCTGGTACACGGTGAAGCGGAACGTAACGACATGGTTGAATACTTTGGCGAAAACCTTGATGGCTTCGTGTTCACGCAAAACGGCTGGGTACAAAGCTATGGATCGCGTTGCGTGAAACCACCGGTCATTATTGGCGACATCAGCCGTCCGCAAGCCATCACCGTTGAGTGGGCGCAGTATGCGCAGTCACTGACCGACAAACCGGTTAAAGGCATGCTCACCGGCCCCGTCACGATTCTGTGCTGGTCATTCCCGCGCGAGGACGTGACGCGTGAAACCATCGCCAAACAAATTGCGTTGGCACTGCGTGATGAAGTGGAAGATCTGGAAAAAGCCGGGATCGGCATCATCCAGATTGATGAACCGGCGCTGCGTGAAGGCCTGCCACTGCACCAGTCTGAATGGGCGGCCTATCTGAAATGGGCGGTTGATGCTTTCCGCCTCAACGCCGCGGTGGCGCAAAATGCGACCCAGATCCACACCCACATGTGTTACTGCGAGTTCAATGACATAATGGATGCGATTGCCGCACTGGATGCCGACGTCATCACCATCGAAACCTCGCGTTCCGATATGGATCTGCTGGAGGCGTTTAAAGTGTTTGAATACCCTAACGAAATTGGCCCCGGCGTCTATGACATCCACTCTCCTAACGTGCCAAGTGTGGCCTGGATGGAAGACCTGCTGCGCAAAGCGGCGCTGAGTATCCCTGAAGAGCGTTTGTGGGTGAATCCTGACTGTGGGTTGAAAACCCGTGGCTGGACGGAGACGCGTCAGGCTCTGGCGAACATGGTCAAAGCGGCGCAAAACCTGCGGGGTGAAAAGGCTTAACAGGGGCATTTGGGGGCGCGAGTGCGCCCCTGACTGATCAGGCGTTGGGTGCTACGCCATACTGCTTAAACCACGCTAACATGCGCGCCCAGCCATCGGCGGCAGAATCGGCGTGATAGCTTGGTCGATAATCCGCGTTGAAAGCGTGGCCCGCTTCTGGGTAAACCACAATCTCTGCTTTGGCATTGGCAGCGTGCAGCGCCTGACGCATCTTATCAATGCTCTCCAGCGGGATACTTTCATCCTTACCGCCATACAAACCCAGTACCGGTGCGGTGAGATCCACGGCGACATCAATCGGATGCTTCTGCTGCTTCAAGGTTTTTTCACCTTCCAGGCGTCCATACCAGGCGGCGGCGGCACGTACCTGCGGGTTGTGCGCGGCAAACAGCCAGCTAATTCGTCCACCCCAGCAGAAACCGGTAATCGCCATGCGACGTATATCACCGTCATGACGTGCCGCCCAGTTCGCCACATGATCGAGATCCGACAGCACCTGCGAATCAGGCACTTTGCTCACTAACTCTTTAAATAAAGTAGGGATATCGCTGTAGTCACTTGGGTCACCCTCACGGAAGTAAAGTTCAGGCGCCACGGCCAGATAACCTTCCAGTGCCAGTCGGCGGCACAGATCGCGAATATGCTCGTGCACACCGAAAATCTCCTGCACTACCAGGACGACCGGTAGCGTCCCCTCATACACTTTCGGGCGCGCGAAATAAGCCGGAAGATTTTCGCCCTGGCTCGGCACCGATGTCTCACCGCTGTGAATCGTGTCACTGGAGGTGGTAATCGTACTGCTTGCGATGGGCTGAACCGCAGGGGCGAAACCACCGGCGGCAGATTTTTGTGCCATATTGTCTTCGGTTTTCATTGTTCTCTCCGTGCTAGCAAATGCGCAATCACGTAACTATAGCCTGCTTCAGGAGCCAGGCTGATGTAGGGTTGATGTGTTCTTCTTCTCTATTAACACTGCCAACCGAACGAACACAGCACCGCTTGTAGCAATTCAGAATTGCCAACTGCTAATGTGTGATCCATATCACGTTATTATTTTCTGATAATGTAAATTTCATAATTAATAGTGAAATTAGTCACATATTTATGCCACTCGCTGACGTAGAGTGGCGCGCATATCCTCTCTCTATCAGGAGTCTGTTATGGCCCAGTCTGACGTTTTTCACCTTGGTATCACTAAAGCCGATCTGAAAGGAGCCACATTGGCTATCGTTCCCGGCGATCCAGAGCGCGTGAAAAAAATCGCAGCGCTGATGGATAGCCCACAGCACCTCGCCTCGCACCGTGAATTCACCACTTACCTGGCGGAAGTGGATGGCAAGCCTGTGGTGGTGTGCTCAACCGGCATTGGCGGTCCGTCCACCTCTATCGCGGTGGAAGAGTTAGCGCAGTTGGGTGTACGTACTTTCTTACGCGTCGGCACCACCGGTGCGATCCAGCCGAATATCAACGTCGGTGATGTGTTGGTCACCACCGCTTCGGTGCGTCTTGACGGGGCCAGCTTGCACTTCGCGCCGATGGAATTCCCGGCGGTGGCAGATTTCACCTGTACCACCGCGCTGGTGGCTGCAGCAGAAGCCTGTGGTGCTAAAACGCACATCGGTATTACCGCTTCTTCTGACACCTTCTATCCGGGCCAGGAACGCTACGATACCTTCTCAGGACGTGTGGTGAATCGCTTCCAGGGCTCAATGCAAGAGTGGCAGCAAATGGGCGTGCTCAACTATGAGATGGAATCCGCTACACTATTAACCATGTGCGCCAGTCAGGGGCTGAGAGCGGGCATGGTGGCGGGTGTCATCGTTAACCGTACGCAAAAAGAGATCCCGGATGCGGCGACCATGAAACAGACCGAAAGTGATGCGGTGAAGATTGTGGTTGAAGCAGCGCGTCGCTTAATTTAGTGCGCAAGGCAAAGGATGATTCGAGACCGGACTTATAGGGATCTCAGCAATTGCCTGATTAAATTGCGCACAATTTCAGCTGATTCTGAGAACAAACTATGCGCAAAACGGTTTCTGCTCCTCGTCCTGCCCTGGTAAACCCTGCCGCTGCGGCGCAATCACGTATTGAAGGCGTTGCAGCGCGTTTTCGTCAGGCCATGGCGGCCTCTGATTTTCCCGTTGCATGCCGGTGCTGTGAAGAAGTGCTGCGCGTCATGCCCCACAACATGCAGGTGCTGAGCGACTATGCACTAACGCTGATGCGGATCGGGGATTACAAAAAATCCTACAAGACCTATCAAAAAATCTACCAGGCGCCAGCCGCGCAGCGTGCGCAGGCTTCTGAAACCTGGCTCGATGGCTTAACTGAAGTGTGTGGATGGCTGGGAAAACCGGAAGAAGTGGCCCGTTATGGCCGGGAATCGCTGGAAAAATCAGATGCGATTTTCCGCCAGGGCAACAAGGTGGCTTTTCCTGTGGGAACACCACCGCCGTTTAATCCTGGCAGTCCCAACGAAAACATCATCTCTTTCAGCCTGTATGGTGGGCAGCCGCGCTATTGCGAAACGCTGATCAAAAATATCGACGTCGCCCGCGAGCTTTATCCCAGCTGGATCTGCCGGGTTTATCTCGACGATAGCGTGCCACCGCATGTCTGGCAGCGTCTGAAGCAGCCCAATACCCAGCTGGTGGATATGTCGCACGAGAAAACCATTTTCCCGACACTGTGGCGCTTCCTGGTGATGGATGACCCCGGCGTCAAACGCTACATCGTGCGTGACGCCGACTCTTTGCTCTCTGAACGTGAAGTGGCGGCAGTGGATGCCTGGCTTGCCTCGCCTTACTGGTTCCACCATATGCGCGACTATTTCACCCATACCGAACTTTTGCTGGCGGGGATGTGGGGCGGCTGTCACGGCGTGTTCCACAACGTTGAGCAGCAGATGCGTGATTTTATTGCGCAGTACAGCGGCAGTGAACGTTTCACCGATCAGTACTTCCTCAAAGTGGCGCTGTGGCCGACGGTACGAGAAAGTGTGTTGAATCATGATGATCTGTTCCAGTTTCATCATGCACAGGCTTGGCCCGCGCATCTGCCGATTCGCTGGCAGACCGACCGCTTCCATGTTGGCAGTAATGCCGGATTTTCCAGCATGGCGGGTAAAGTCGAAAACATGATCGACGGCTGGCAGCAGGTTGAGCTGACCTGTGATGGGCAAAGCTGGCGCTATCCCGCCAAGGTCAAAGACAGCGAATGGATGCTGCCAATGCCATTTTTCCTGATTGATGCATGGAAAGCGGGGGAATTGACGGTAAAAGCACTGCCAGTCAGTGACTGAAGCCAGTCAATCAAACCAACGCGCCTGCGACTCGAAACCGAAGGCGTAAATCGGTCTGGACATTTATACAGTAGCATTTTACCTTTTCCCCCAGCGAATCGATCCGCGGGGGAATTATGGATCAGCAACTTATCATTAGCGGCGCGCTGGCGCTGGCCGGATTGGGCATTGGCTGGATACTGGCCCAATTGCGCGCCGGTCAACAGCACGCCAGCTTCACCACTGAACGGCGCCTGCTGGAAGAGGCGCAGCAGCGTCAGCAGCAACAGCATGAGCATCTGCAGCAGCAAATCCAGCAGCGCGAACAAGAGTTGCGCCAACTGCACGGTGCGCTCAGCGGGGCACAGGAAAGACTGCAACAGCTTGATTACTGGCGCGGCGAAAGCGAGCAGCTTAGCCGGGAGCTGCGTAATCAGCTGGAAGTGAACAGTGCGCAGGAAGCCGAGTTACGCGAAGTCACGATACGTCTGGAAGAGACGCGTTATGGCGCGGAAGAGAAGCAGCGCTTGCTGACCAACAGCGAGCAGCGTCTCAGCGCTCAGTTTGAAAATCTCGCCAATCGCATTTTCGAAAACAGCGGGCGCCGCGTTGACGAGCAAAATCGCCAAAGCCTCAACAGCCTGATTGGCCCGCTGCGCGAACAGCTGGATGGTTTTCGGCGTCAGGTACATGACAGCTTTGGCCAGGAAGCGCGTGAACGTCATACGCTGGCGCATGAAATCCGTCAGTTACAGCAGCTGAATGTGCAGATGGCACAGGAAGCGGTAAACCTGACCAAAGCGCTGAAGGGCGACAACAAAATTCAGGGAAACTGGGGCGAAGTGGTACTGGCCCGGGTACTGGAAGCCTCAGGGCTGCGTGAAGGCCACGAATATGAGACGCAGGTCAGCGTGCAGCTGGAGCAGCAGGGCAGGATGCAACCGGATGTCATCGTGCGGCTGCCGCAGGGCAAGGATGTGGTGATTGATGCCAAGATGACGTTGATCGCCTATGAACGCTATTTCAACGCGGAAGATGAAGCCATGCGCGAGCAGGCCATTCAGGAACACGTCAGCGCCATGCGTGGCCATATCCGCTTGCTGGGGCGAAAAGATTATCAACAATTGCCCGGTTTACGCTCTCTGGATTATGTGTTGATGTTTATTCCGGTTGAGCCGGCGTTCTTGTTAGCGATCGATCGCCAGCCAGAGCTGATCAGCGAAGCTCTGCAGCAAAACATCATGTTAGTCAGCCCAACAACCTTGCTGGTGGCGCTGCGTACCATCAACAACTTGTGGCGTTATGAGCATCAGAGCCGTAACGCCCAACGTATCGCCGACCGCGCTGCGCGGCTGTACGACAAGATGCGACTGTTTGTGGATGATATGAGTGGCATTGGTCACAACCTCGATAAAGCCCAGCAAAGTTACCAGCAGGCGATGAAGAAGCTGGCGGAAGGGCGCGGTAACCTGATTGCGCAAAGTGAGGCTTTCCGATCGCTCGGCGTGGAGATCAAACGGCCGATTAATCCTCAGTTGGTCGAGCAAGCGCAGCCGGAGGATGCGGACGAGGATTGGGCCGATGACAGTGAGCCCGATGAAAAGCCAGCAGATTCTTCACCTGCTTCGCTGCGCCGCATCAACGAATAGCACGGTGGTCACGTGCTCGCGTAGCGTGACTCTGATACACTTCGGCAAGAATTGTTTGTGGAACAGGTAAACCCGATGGCAGATGAATCACAGCAGGAAACTACTCATTTTGGCTTTAAGACCGTCGCGAAAAGCGAAAAGGCCGATAAAGTCGCGGACGTGTTTCATTCCGTAGCGGCAAAATATGACCTGATGAACGATCTGATGTCGTTTGGCATCCATCGTGTCTGGAAGCGTTTTACGATTGACAGCAGCGGCGTACGCCGTGGTCAACGTGTATTGGATCTGGCCGGTGGCACCGGTGATTTAACGGCGAAATTCTCCCGCCTGGTGGGTGAAACCGGTCAGGTGGTGTTAGCGGACATCAACAGCTCGATGCTGAAAATGGGCCGTGAGAAGCTGCGCAACATGGGCGTGTCAGGCAACGTCAGCTATGTGCAGGCTAACGCTGAAGCATTGCCGTTCCCGGATAACTATTTCGATTGCATCACCATCTCGTTCGGCCTGCGTAACGTCACCGAAAAAGAGAAGGCACTGGCATCGATGTTCCGCGTGCTGAAGCCGGGTGGTCGTCTGCTGGTGCTGGAGTTTTCTAAACCGGTGCTGGAACCGCTGAGCAAAGCCTACGATACCTATTCATTCCACATTTTGCCGCGTATCGGCCAACTGGTGGCGCAGGATGCGGAAAGCTATCGCTACCTGGCAGAATCCATTCGTATGCATCCCGATCAGGAAACCCTGAAAGCGATGATGAACGATGCCGGCTTTGAAAATACCACCTATTTCAACATGACAGGCGGTATTGTGGCGCTGCATCGCGGCTTTAAGTTCTGATTAATCATGACTTTTACCCCGCTTATTACCGGCGGTCTTGAGACCGCCCTCAATCGTGTTCTCTATCGCGATCGTAGTTTGAAAGCTGCGCGCCAGCGTCTGGCGGGCAAAGTGTTAACGCTGCGCCTGCAAGAGCTGGATTTCCCGCTGGTGCTGGTGTTCAGCGAATCACAGCTGGATGTGCTGAGTGACTGGCAAGACAGCAGCGATTGCAGCGTCAGTCTGCGCTTGAGCACTCTGCCGAAGCTGCGCGATCGTCAGCAACTCACCAGCCTGATCCGCAGCGGTGAGCTGGACGTAGAAGGCGATCTGCAGGTGGTGCAGCAGTTTTCTGCATTGATGGATCTTGCTGAACTCGAGCCAGCAGAGTATCTCGCACCCTGGATTGGTGATATTGCAGCGCAGGGCGTGAGCCAGGCTGCACAGCATGCGTTGAAATTCGTGCAGAAGCAGGTTACGCGTCGGCAGGACTATCTTGGCCAGGTATTGACTGAAGAGTGGCGTGTCGCGCCGGGCGCATTAGAACTTGCCTGGTTCTGCGAGGAGGTCGAAGCGATGGAACGTTCGCTTAATGCGTTTGAAACGCGTTTAGCACAGCTGGAGGCGAAATGACGCTGGGAGAAATTCGGCGCTTATACTTCATTATCAAGATCTTCCTGACCTACGGTCTTGATGAACTGATCCCCCACATGCGCATCACGTTGCCGCTGCGAATCTGGCGACGCTGTATTTTCTGGATCCCCAACAAACACAAAAATGATTCAACGGGCGTGCGCATTCGTCTGGCAATGGAGCAGCTCGGTCCGGTGTGGATCAAGTTCGGTCAAATGCTCTCAACGCGCCGGGATCTTTTCCCACCGGCGATTGCCGATGAGCTGGCGGTATTGCAGGACCGAGTGGCCCCCTTTGATGGCCTGAAAGCGAAAGAGCAGATTGAGCGCTCGATTGGTGGCCCGGTGGAGACCTGGTTTGATGATTTTGACATTAAGCCGCTGGCTTCCGCTTCAATTGCTCAGGTGCACACCGCCACGTTGAAATCCAACGGTCGCGAGGTGGTGATCAAAGTGATCCGCCCGGACATCCTGCCGGTGATCAAAGCGGACATGAAGCTGATTTATCGCATGGCGCGTTGGGTGCCGCGTCTGTTGCCGGATGGACGTCGTCTGCGCCCGGTTGAAGTGGTGCGCGATTACGAAAAAACGCTGCTTGATGAACTCAATCTGCTGCGCGAAGCAGCGAATGCGATTCAGCTGCGTCGAAACTTTGAACAGAGCCACATGCTGTATGTGCCGGAAGTCTTCTCCGATTACTGCAGCGAATCCATGATGGTGATGGAGCGTATTTACGGCATCCCGATTTCCGATGTGGCGGCGCTGGAGCAGCATGGCGTCAATATGAAGATCCTGGCAGAACGCGGTGTGCAGGTGTTCTTCACCCAGGTTTTCCGCGACAGCTTCTTCCATGCTGACATGCATCCGGGCAACATCTTCGTCAGCTATGACCACCCTGAAGATCCGCAATATATCGGCATTGATTGCGGCATCGTAGGCTCACTGAATAAAGAAGATAAGCGTTATCTGGCGGAAAACTTTATCGCTTTCTTCAACCGTGACTACCGCAAAGTCGCCGAATTGCATGTGGATTCAGGCTGGGTACCGCCGGATACCAATGTCGAAGATTTCGAATTCGCTATCCGAACGGTATGCGAACCGATTTTCGAGAAGCCACTGGCAGAGATCTCATTTGGACACGTGCTGTTGAACCTGTTCAACACGGCGCGTCGTTTCAACATGGAAGTGCAGCCCCAACTGGTGCTGTTGCAAAAAACCTTGCTGTATATCGAAGGCATTGGTCGTCAGCTTTATCCGCAGCTGGATTTATGGAAAACCGCTAAGCCATTTCTGGAAGACTGGATCAAAGATCAGATTGGCATTCCGGCCATTTTGCGCGCAGTCAAAGACAAGGCGCCTTTCTGGGCCGAGAAGCTGCCTGAGTTGCCTGAATTGTTCTATGACAGCATGCGTCAGCATAAATTATTGCAGCACAGTGTCGATAAGCTGGTGAGCGACATGAACGCACAGCGCACACGTCATCACAAGGCACGTTATCTGTTTGGGGTAGGGGCTACACTGTTATTAAGTGGCACCGCAGTGCTGTTAAGTCGACCTGACTGGGATTTCTTCCCCGCGCTTTTAATGGCCGCTGGCATCGTGACCTGGCTTATCGGCTGGCGTAAGACAAACTGATTGTCTGCCTGGTGCAAATCGCGTAATGTCGCAAGCTAAAGCCCGAATTCATACGGGCTTTCTGTGCGTTACATTCAATAGTTTTTCACAGAATATTAGAGGCATATCTCATGGGCGGTATCAGTATTTGGCAATTGTTAATCATTGCCGTCATTGTTGTACTTCTGTTCGGTACCAATAAACTTCGCAACCTGGGTTCGGATTTAGGTTCTTCCATTCGTGGCTTCAAAAAAGCCATGGGCGATGAAGACGATAAAAAGGATCAACCGAAAGAGCAGGACGCTGACTTCAACGCCAAAACTCTGGCAGACAAACAGCAAACCTCGGCGAGCAAAGACGACGCCCGAGACAAGTAAGGGTTAACTGTGTTCGATATTGGTTTTAGTGAACTGGTATTGGTGTTCGTTATTGGGCTGATCGTACTGGGCCCACAGCGATTACCGGTTGCGGTGAAAACCGTCGTGGGCTGGATTCGAGCGATTCGTTCCCTGGCTGCTAACGTGCAAAACGAACTGGCGCAGGAGCTGAAACTGCAGGAATTGCAGGACAGCCTGAAAAAAGTCGAAGAAGCAGGCCGCGGCTCGTTGTCGCCGGAGCTGAAAGAGTCCATGGAAGAACTGCGTAAAACCGCGGACTCGATGAAACGTTCTGTGCAGCAAAGTATCGATATCGAGAAAGCGGAAGATGAAGCCAACACCATTCATCAATCGCAGCCTGTTGCCGCGCAACCTGCTACCTCTCCTCAGCCTGGGGTGACCCCGGCATCCGCAGAGCAGCAGGCCAGCGCACCGGCACAGGCACCTCAACCTGTGACAACGGCGCCAGCGGAGACAGCGGCACCCGCCAGTGCTCCGCACAATACGACGCCGACACCTACCGTAAAAGATGAACGATAAACATGGCCGTTGAAGATACCCAACCGCTCATCAGCCACCTGATTGAGCTGCGTAAGCGTTTGTTGAACTGCATTATTGCGGTGTTTGCTATCTTTTTGTGCCTGGTCTATTTCGCTAACGACATCTACCACTTGGTGGCGTCACCGCTGATCAGCCAAATGCCGGCCGGTGCCAGTATGATCGCCACCGATGTGGCATCACCGTTCTTTACCCCGATTAAGCTCACCATCATTGTTTCGGTCTTTCTTGCCGTGCCGGTGATCCTTTATCAGGTATGGGCATTTGTGGCGCCTGCGCTGTATCGCCATGAACGTAAGCTGGTCATGCCGTTGCTGTTCTCCAGTACGCTACTGTTCTACGTGGGTGTGGCCTTTGCCTATTTCATCGTCTTCCCGCTGGCGTTTGGCTTCTTTGCTAAGACCGCACCGCAAGGTGTGACTATCGCGACTGATATCACCAACTACCTCGACTTTGTCATGACCATCTTCATGGCGTTTGGCGTGGCGTTTGAAGTCCCAATTGCGATTGTGTTGCTGTGCTGGACCGGTATTACCACACCGGAAGATTTGAAAAAGAAACGTCCTTATATTCTGGTTGGCGCATTTGTGGTTGGGATGTTGCTCACACCGCCGGATATTTTCTCGCAAACTTTGCTCGCTATTCCGATGTACTGCCTGTTTGAAGTCGGCGTATTCTTCTCCCGCTACTATGTGGGAAAAGGTCGCAAAGCGTCAGAGGACGAGGAACAGAACACTGAATCCTGATGTCTTTTGAGCAGGGCTTCCCGTCAGCGAGCGGGTGAATCAATCGAAACCGCCCTCTGGGCGGTTTTTATTTGGGAGAAAACATGTTTGATATCGGTGTAAACCTGACCAGCACGCAATTCGCAAAAGATCGCGAGCAGGTTGTGAAACGTGCGCGCGAAGCAGGCGTCACCGGCCTGTTAATTACCGGAACTAATGCCCTGGAGAGCCAACAGGCGCGCCAGTTAGCGGCACTGCATCCAGGTTACTGCTGGTCCACGGCCGGGGTGCATCCTCATCACGCCAGTGAATGGTCGGCAGAGACAGCGAATACGCTACGTCGTCTGGCCGAGAGCGAGCAGGTGGTGGCGATTGGGGAGTGCGGTCTCGATTTTAATCGCAACCTGGCCGCTCACGATCAACAAGAGTATGCGTTTGATGCGCAGCTGGCGCTGGCGGCAGAATTGCAGTTGCCGGTATTTCTGCACTGTCGGGAAGCGCATGACCGTTTCGCGGCTGTGCTGGGGCCGTGGCTGCCGAAATTAGTGGGTGCAGTGGTGCATTGCTTTACCGGTACACGCGAGGAGCTGGAATCCTGCCTGGCACTGGGCTTATCGGTGGGCATTACCGGCTGGGTGTGCGATGAGCGACGTGGCATGGAACTGCGTGAGTTGTTACCGCTGATTCCCTCTGAGCGTCTGCTGCTGGAAACCGACGCGCCGTATTTGCTCCCGCGCGATATGCATCCACGCCCCCCTTCACGTCGTAATGAACCCTGCTTCCTGCCGCATATCGTGCAGCAAGTGGCAAACTGGCGTGGGGAAGAGGCGGAAGCGTTAGGCTTGCAGGTGGATAGCAACGCGCGCCAACTTTTTAAGCTGGCTTAGACTTTACGGAACTGTTTGTTGTCGACGCTGCGCATCACTTGCTTGTTCAGCAAATTCAGCAGCAACACTGAGCGGGTTTCGCCATCGGGTTCGGCAAAGATGGCGCGCAGCCCTTCAAAGGTGCCTTCGGTGATGATCACTTCATCACCGCTTTGTGGCGTTTCCGGGTCCAGCATAATTTGTGGCACATCGGTTTGCAGCGCTTCGATCACTTCACTGGATACAGTGGCCGGTTGCGCACCAAAGCGCACGAAGTGGCTGACGCCGCGCGTGCTGCTGATTGTGGTTGTGTGAATCGCTTCGGGGTCAAACTCGATAAACAGATAGTTTGGAAACAGCGGCTCACTCACCGTGGTGCGTTTGCCGCGCACAATCTTCTCCAGAGCGATCATTGGGCTGAGGCAATTCACCTCTTGCCGCTCAAGATGCTCTTTCGCGCGCAACAGCTGTCCACGTTTGCAATAGAGTAAGTACCAGGATTCCATAACTGCTCCCAAATATTGGACGCTAAGAATAACAAACCTGCTGTCAGAGTTATAGCGCATCGGCCAGCGGAAACGCGGCTGAGAAATAAAAATCACTACGAATTTTCCGATTGGTGCGGCTTATTAACGCTTTCTTGCAAGAAAATTGACGGCTGATGACCATCTGTATCAGACTCCCTCTCCATCTTTCGCATGAATTTGAAAAGGGCTGGCTGATGGAACTGTTCTTGTTGAGTAATGGCAAAGTGGCTGATGATACGCCTTTGCTGAGCTACGCACACCCGCAACTGCACGCCATGATCGCGCAGCGGGGCATTACCTCGGCGGTGCTGGTGCCGTATGCCATCATTCGTGGTGATCACGCACAGCGCGCGCAAGACTTATCCGACTCTCTGGGCATTCAGGTGCGCACCGTGCACGAATTCTCTTCGCCGGTGG
>NZ_BBOC01000018.1:0-69207 GCF_001485335.1 Type-D symbiont of Plautia stali
AGTGCCGCTATTTCTCTAGCGGCGCGGGATGCGTATATTACGCTTTCCGCATTCTCAGTCAAGCATTTATTTTTGCTTTTCTGAAGGTTGCCTTGAAGACCACCTCCTGAACACATCACTTCGTAAGCCGTTGTTCCGTGTCAGTGGAGGCGCAGTATAGGGATTTCTTTTGGACTGACAAGCGCTAAATGCAAATTAAATTCTGAGTGTTGTTTTTTTCGTCGAAACCCCACTAAATCGCCAGTTTTTCCAGCACCGGGAAGCCATAACGCTGTAAAACCGGTGATAATTGCATCACCTCATCATCCATGCGCGTACAGAACGCCATATTCTGGCCAGAAGAAACCGCATGCGGCGCTTCATGCTCAAGTAACCATACGGTTCGACGCGCAATTGCCGCTCCTGAATCCACTAATCGCGTGCCTTCAGGTAACACCATTTGCAGTTCATCACGTAATAGAGGGAAGTGCGTACATCCCAGAACCACTGTGTCAGGCGGTTCTTTCATTCGTAGCCAGGGTTGTACAGCGCGGCGCACATCGGACAGTTCCACCTCTTCGCCATGCAGCTTGGCTTCTGCCAGTTCTACTAATTCCGCAGATCCCAACATTTCGATTTTGCATTCGCGTGCAAACTGCGCCACCAGCTCGTGGGTGTAGGGGCGTTTTACCGTGCCACGTGTTGCCAGCAGTCCTACAACACCATTACGTGTCAGGCGTGCAGCAGGTTTGATGGCCGGGACCACACCGACAACGGGAAATTCGAAGCGCTCTCTCAGTGCCGGTAAAGAAACGGTACTGGCGGAGTTACAGGCGATAATCACTAGTGCCAGCGGGAACCGCTGGGTGATAGCGTGAACAACCGCAACGACACGATCGACAATAAAGTCTTCGCTTTTTTCGCCGTACGGGAAACCTTCATTATCGAAGGCGTACAAATAGTGAAGGTCTGGCAATAATTGCCGGACCTCATCATAGACGGAGAGCCCACCGACGCCGGAGTCAAACACCAGCACGGTGGGACGCAGATCAGAAGCTGTAGCTGGCGCTGAGGTAATACTCCGTTCCTGGAGTTTGATAGCCATACACTGTCTCGTAGTCTTTATCGAACAGGTTGGCAATTCTACCACGAACGGTGAGCTGTGATGTGACCGGATACGACACTGCAAGATCCCATAAACTTACTCCACCCAATTTTACGCGCTGCGCGGTGTAGGAGTGGTTATAGTCGGTGTCATAACGGTCGCCCAGATAATGATAGGTAATGGACCAGTCAAAATCGTAGATCGTCCAGTCGAGTTGATATTTCACCTGCTGCTTAGCACGACGTACCAGCTGTTGGTTGGTTTCAGCATTGCGTGCATCCACATAGTCATAAGAGATCTGATGACTCAATGGGCCAGTATCGAAGGACGCTGTAGCTTCGACACCTTTGATACGCGCTTTGTTGATGTTGTAATAAACGTAAGTGCTTGGGTCGCTATCGATCAGATTGTCGATATCATTACGATAACCCGATACACGCCAGTTGACTGGCCCGGTCAGACCTTCAAACCCACCTTCCCACTGCTTGCTTTTTTCTGGCTTCAGATCCGGGTTGCCATAAGTCTGGCTGTAAAGCTGCCCAAGGTTTGGCGATTTAAAGGCCGTACCATAAGAAGCAAACACACTGTAGCCGTCAATAAATGCCCATGAAGCGCTGCTCTGCCAGGTGTTGTGCCAGCCAAAAGCGTTATTGTCATCACCACGTACGGCACCTTCCAGCGTGACACTACCAAACTGCTGCTGCGCGGTCGCATAAATACCGGTATTACGTTGCTCCTGACCTTCAATAGTGGAGTTAGTGCCGGGTTCAGAAGTTTGTTTCTGCCAGTCCACGCCTCCACTCACCGCTCCGTGCCCTATCTGAACGGTATTGCCCCACTGCAGGTTATATTGCTGCACATCATCTAATGACGCCGTCGCATCATATTTACCGAGCTGAGGGCTGTAGTTGTAATCCTTAGTATGGCTATAACTGGCAATTAACTGGGATGAATAGATGCCCTGATTAAAGCGCAAACCGGTATCCCAGGTTTGGCTGTAAAGCTGGCGAGTATCAACAAAGGTGTTGGGTTCAACGTAAGTCGGATAGCCATCGTAAGCGGTACGATTATCGAAGCCATAGCCACGGACAAACCCGCTAAATTGATCGCTAAACTGATGCTCTAACGAGCCATACAGCGTCTTGCTCATAAAGCCGTCGCGGTCTTTCTGTGCCGGATCGCCGTAAACATCTGGCAGATTGGCCACCACATCATAGCCCTTGGTGTAGGTATAGTTACCTGCCATGGTCAGCTTAGTGGCATCGCCCAGCATTTGCTGCGTAGAGCCGTCGTAACTTTGGTAGCCTTTTGAACCCATCCCCGCGGTCAAGGTAGTACCCGGTTTATCACGACCGGTAATAATGTTAACCACGCCACCAATCGCATCAGAACCATACACCGCAGAACGTGCACCACGGATATATTCGATGCGTTGCACCAGCGACAACGGTATTTGGCTCAAATCAGATGAACCAGAAATACCCGCCTGATTAAGGCGAATGCCATCAATAAGCACCAACACGTGGCTTGAATTTGTGCCACGGATGAACATTGAGCTGGATTGGCCGAGGCCACCGTTCTGCGCGATATCCACGCCAGGTAAGCGCCGCATCACATCAGTGAGGCTTTTAGCCTGCCAGCGATCAATCTCGTCACGGGTGACAACGGTAGTGGGGGCCAGCACTGAAGACACCGGCTGGGCGAAACGGTTAGCAGTTACGATTTGCGTATCATCATCCTGAGCGTATCCATATGCAGCCCAGAGTGAAAGCGCCGTTGCACTGAAGGCAAACAGCGTGGTTTTGCTTTTATTCATTTTTGTAAGCATCCAAAAGACGAAGCAGGATGCCGCAGGCCCACGATCGATAGCACGCGATGATCGTAGTAGTTGCGACGTCACACCGGCAGGTCTTCGGGCTGAGAATCATAAATGGTGAAAAACTTCCCATCCCGTAGGACAGTGTTTATCGATGCGATCACCACGACATTCATTTACCGCTGCGCGTCAGCTCCAGATTTGCACTGGATTCCCTTTTAACTCAAGGAGGCCGGCTGTCGCAGTCTAAGGTTAAGAAGGCCTGAAAGCCATCTTCCTCTCACAGAACTGGACATCAGCAGGTGAATGCCTACAATCGCCCGGCAAGCAGGCTTATTACCAGGATTGAAGATGACACCCGAACAGCTCCCGATTGAACAATACGACGCGCAACTGGCAGAGAAAGTCAGCCGTTTACAGGCGATGATGGCGCCCTTTGCCGCGCCTGACGTGGAGGTGTTCCGCTCACCGGTCAGCCACTATCGCATGCGCGCAGAATTCCGCATCTGGCACGAGGGTGACGATCTCTATCACATCATCTTTGATCAAGAGACCAAGCAGCGCATTCGCGTGGATCAATTCCCTGCCGCCAGCGAACTGATCAACCAGCTGATGCCAAAACTGATCGACACGATCCGTGATAACCCGGCACTGCGTTTTAAATTGTTCCAGATCGACTACCTGTCGACGATGAGCAATCAGATCGTGATTTCGCTGTTGTACCACCGCAAGCTCGAAGCAGACTGGACCGAAGCCGCGACCGTGCTGCGCGACACGCTGCGCGCTGAAGGTATTGACGTACAGCTGATTGGACGCGCAACCAAGACCAAAATCTGCCTCGATCGCGACTACGTCGATGAATGCCTGCCGGTGGCGGGAAAAGAGATGATTTATCGCCAGGTAGAAAACAGCTTCACCCAGCCCAATGCGGCTATGAACATTCAGATGCTGGAGTGGGCGTTGGACGTCACCCAAGGTTCGCGTGGCGATCTGCTGGAACTGTATTGCGGAAACGGCAACTTCTCGCTGGCACTGGCGCGTAACTTCCGCCGCGTACTGGCGACGGAAATTGCCAAGCCATCAGTGGCCTCAGCGCAGTACAACATTGCGGCCAACCATATTGATAATGTGCAGATCATTCGCATGGCGGCGGAAGAGTTTACTCAGGCGATGAATGGCGTGCGCAGTTTTAACCGTTTAGAAGGCATCGATCTGACGAGTTATGAGTGCGAAACCATTTTTGTCGATCCACCACGCAGCGGGCTGGATGAGGAAACGGTGAAAATGGTGCAGGCCTATCCACGCATCCTTTATATCTCCTGCAACCCACAAACGCTGTGCGATAACCTGGCAACGCTGGGTGAGACCCACGAGATTTCGCGCCTGGCGCTGTTCGACCAGTTCCCATACACCCATCATATGGAATGTGGTGTCTGGCTGACGCGCAAAGCGTAAAAAAAACGGGAACCCTGCGGTTCCCGTTGTTGTTTTTAGCTTTTGTTCTTCGCGCGGCGGAAGCGAGTGGCAATCCAGAACACCAACGCCACCATCAGAATGGTCGGGATAAAGTTGGAGCCGATATCCGGATATTCAGCACGCACCAGCGCGCTATACACCAGAATGCCCAGCAGGAAAAACGCCGCAGCCAGTGAAGGCATACCGTCTGGCATGTTGCGGTTCAGATAACGCTGATGCAGGCACCAGGCCGCCAGGCCCAGAGCAATCAACGGGAAAATCGAAAAGGGTACAAAAGTACTAAACAGCACCGAAAAGGAGCCGTTGATCGCTAAACCGGTGATAAAAGCCAGTAACAACGTTCCTTTATCGCGAGGGTTCTGCTCAATCATTTCATTATCCTTATCACATTACTCTTCGGTTTTTTCCAGGGTGACCGCCAGACGTTCCTGCTCCCGGCGATACCAGTAATAAGCACCTTTGGCGATCATGCGTAATTGCAGCACCAGGCGATCTTCCAGCTTGCGACGCTGTTCGATATCCACATCCAGCGCTTCAGCACCTGCACTAAACACGATGGTGACCATCGCCTCGGCCTGCGCTTCAGTGAAGCTGCGCGGCATGCGGTTTTCCAGCTCAAGGTAATCAGCCAGTTCAGCAATAAAGTGCTGAATTTCACGTGCGACCGCAGCACGAAACGCCGCCGAGGTTCCGGAGCGTTCACGTAATAAGAGACGAAAAGCGTTGGGATTGTTCCCGATGAATTCCATAAAAGTGGAGACGGAAGTCTTGATGATGCTGCCGCCTTTCGCGATGCGCTGACGCGCCTGACGCATTAACTGGCGTAGCATCAAGCCACTTTCGTCGACCATGGTGAGACCCAACTCATCCACATCTTTGAAGTGACGATAAAATGAGGTAGGTGCAATCCCGGCTTCACGCGCGACTTCACGCAAACTCAGGCTGGCAAAACTCCTTTCTGCACTTAACTGACTGAAGGCTGCTTCAATCAGTGAGCGTCGTGTACGTTCTTTCTGTTGCGCCCTGACGCCCATGTTCCCGGCCTTTTGAGTGATCTGGCAGGCACTATAACAAACTTTTCAGCGTACAGTGGCGCAAACTTGTGAGCGTCTGTGAACCTCACGCTTTGTCAAAACTGGGCAATTTTCGCTGATAGAATTCAGAAGTGCGCGGCGAGATGTTAGAATCTCGTTGTAAAAATGTGATAGAAAAATAGGACGTACTGGTATGCAAAAGTCTTACGATTACGATGCCATTGTGATTGGCTCCGGTCCAGGCGGCGAAGGTGCGGCAATGGGCCTGGTAAAGCAGGGAGCGCGCATTGCAGTGATCGAACGCTACCATAACATCGGCGGCGGTTGTACTCACTGGGGAACCATCCCTTCTAAAGCCTTGCGTCACGCTGTCAGCCGTATTATCGAGTTCAATCAAAACCCCCTTTATAGCGATCACACCCGGCTCCTGCGTTCTTCATTTGCTGACATTCTGAATCACACTGAAAACGTTATCAGCCAACAAACGGCGATGCGTCAGGGTTTTTATGAGCGCAACCGGTGTGAGCTTTATCAGGGCGATGCCCATTTTGTCGACGCCAACACCATTGAGGTTGAGCAACCGGATGGCACCCGCGAACGCTTAACCGCTGAAAAATTCGTGATTGCCTGCGGTTCACGCCCGTACCATCCAGCAGACGTCGACTTTACCCACCCACGCATTTACGACTCCGACTCCATCCTTAATCTGCATCATGAACCTGGCCACGTGATTATTTACGGCGCCGGTGTGATTGGTTGCGAATACGCGTCGATCTTCCGTGGGCTCAACGTCAAAGTCGATCTGATCAACACCCGCGATCGTTTACTGGCGTTCCTCGATCAGGAAATGTCAGATTCGCTCTCCTACCACTTCTGGAACAGCGGCGTTGTGATTCGTCATAACGAAGAGTTCGAGAAGATTGAAGGGGTGAGTGATGGCGTGATCATGCACCTGAAGTCAGGCAAAAAAGTGAAAGCAGATTGCCTGCTGTACGCGAATGGCCGAACCGGTAACACGGATTCGCTGGCGCTGGAAAATGTTGGCCTTGAAGCCGATGGTCGTGGTCTGTTGAAAGTGAACAGCATGTACCAGACTGCACAGCCACACATCTATGCCGTGGGCGATGTCATTGGTTACCCAAGTCTGGCTTCAGCGGCGTACGATCAGGGCCGTATTGCGGCGCAAGCCATCATCAAAGGCGAAGCCACTGCGCATCTGATCGAAGATATTCCTACCGGGATTTACACCATTCCGGAGATCAGCTCAGTGGGTAAAACCGAGCAACAGCTCACCGCGATGAAAGTGCCGTATGAAGTGGGTCGTGCGCAGTTTAAACATCTGGCGCGCGCACAGATTGTCGGCATGCACGTGGGCAGCCTGAAAATCCTGTTCCATCGCGAAACCAAAGAGATTTTGGGGATTCACTGCTTTGGCGAGCGTGCAGCGGAGATTATTCACATCGGCCAGGCCATTATGGAGCAGAAGAACGGCGGCAACACGATTGAGTACTTCGTGAATACCACCTTCAACTATCCCACCATGGCTGAAGCCTACCGAGTGGCCGCGCTTAACGGGTTAAACCGCCTGTTTTAACGTGGTGCCCAGATAACCCTGCATGTGGGTTTTAATTGCTTCTGCCAGCTGCTCATAGCGGCTGCGCAGAGGCGATCCCGGACGATACACCAGTGCGATAGTACGCTGTGGAACCGGCTTATAGCACGGCAGATAACACACGCCATCACGCACACGCTCATTTGGCACCGCCAGTGAAGGCAACAGCGTAATGCCGCTTCCCGCCGCGACCATATTGCGCAGTGTTTCCAGACTGGTCGCGCGGAAATGGGTATCTTCATCTGCACCCGCTTCGAAGCAGAAGCCCATGGCTTGATCGCGCAAGCAGTGGCCATCTTCCAGCATCAGCAGCTTTTCGCCCGCCAGATCTGACATCGGGACACGATCGCGATCATGCCACGGGTGATCCTGATAGACAGCCAGTTTCATCGGTTCGTCGAACAACGGCACCTCAATGAAGGCTTCGCTCTCTTTGACCAGCGCCAGAATGGCACAATCCAGCTTACCGCTGTCAAGCTGTGCCAGCAGTTGCTGGGTCTGCGCTTCATGCAGATACATTTCGAGTTTGGGGAAGGTCTTGTGCAGCATAGGGATGATATGCGGCAGCAAGTAAGGACCGGTGGTCGGAATCAAACCAATATGCAGCGGTCCGGACATGGCTTCACCCTGTTGGCTCGCCATCTCTTTCAGCACTTTCACTTCACGCAACACGGTTCGTGCCTGGTCCACCAGCAACAAGCCAGCCTGCGTAAATAACACCTTACGGCTGGTACGTTCCAGCAGCATCACACCCAGTTCATCTTCCAGCTTACGAATCTGTCCACTTAAGGTGGGTTGGCTGACATGACAGGCGTCAGCTGCACGCCGGAAATGGCGATGCTCCGCAAGCGAAACCAGATACTCCAGATCACGAATGTTCATTGATATCCTCCAAACCACGATAGCCCGTGGCGATAGATAGAATAGCAATGAACGATTAGCCCTATCAAGCAATGAACAGGAATAATACCGGCCATACGAAGCAATGTAGAAAAGAAGCTGAGATGACATCGAGCATCACCTGCAATCAGCTTGAAAAATCGTGGTGTTGGCCGGGAGTGCCAGCCCTTGATGATGTGCCTATAACAACATGTAATTCTGAAGCTAGAGGTTGGCGGGCTACCGAAAAGGAGCCCGCTTTTTTTTCATCAGCTTAAACGCTTTTTCGCTTCGCTGATGGCGAATGCCACTTGTTGCGGTGCCACACCGCCTTGGGCGTTACGCTTATCCAGGCACGATTGCAGTGACAGGATCGGATAGACATCGTCCTCAATCACCGCACTGAACTGCTTCAGCTGCGCCAGGCTCAACGCTTCCAGCGCCACGCCCTGTTTGATCGCTTCGACCACCGTTTCACCCACAATGTGGTGTGCTTCACGGAACGGTACGCCCTTCGCCACCAGATAATCCGCCAGTTCGGTGGAGTTAGCATAACCCTGCTCTGCCGCCTCCTGGCAACGTGGACGTTTTACCTGAATGCCGTCCAGTACCAGCACCGCCATATACAGGCAGTCACTCCAGGTATCGAGCGCATCGAACAGCCCTTCTTTATCTTCCTGCATGTCTTTGTTGTAGGCCAGCGGCAGGCCTTTCAGCGTCATCATCATGCCGGTCAACGCGCCCTGCACACGGCCACATTTGCCGCGAATCAGTTCCAGCGCATCCGGGTTTTTCTTCTGCGGCATCAGTGAGGAGCCAGACGTCACCTTGTCAGACAGTTCAAGGAAGCCCGCTTCACCGGTGTTGAAGAAAATCAGGTCTTCAGCAAAGCGTGACAGGTGCACCATACCGATCGATGCGTCAGACAGCAGCTCCAGTACGTGATCGCGGTCAGACACGGTATCAAGGCTGTTGCGGGTGGCAGAGGCGAAACCTAACCAGCCCGCCAGCTGCTGACGGTCGATTTCATACGCAGTGCCAGCCAGTGCGCCACAGCCCAGCGGGCTGACATCCAGACGCTTCAGGGTATCCTGCAAGCGGCTTTCATCACGCGCCAGCATCTCAACATAGGCCAGACACCAGTGCGCAAAGGTCACCGGCTGTGCACGCTGCAAGTGCGTGTAACCCGGCATGACTGCGTCTTGATTGGCTTCTGCGGTCGCCACCAAAGCCGATTGCAGCTCACGCGTTGCTTCAAGCAGCAGCGCAACCTGCTCTTTGCACCACAGTTTGAGATCGGTCGCGACCTGATCGTTACGGCTACGGCCGGTATGCAGTTTTTTACCGAGTGCGCCAACTTTGTCGATCAGTTTGCCTTCAACCCAGCTGTGAATATCTTCTGCGTCGCTTTGCAAAATCTGCTCTGGATTGGCGCGCACTTCTGCCAGCAGTTCATTTAATGCGGCTTCCAGCTGCTGTTGTTCTTCGCTGCTCAGCACATTGACGGTCACCAGCGCTTTTGACCACGCAATCGACCCGGTGATGTCCTGCTCAGCCAGACGATAGTCAAAACGCAGTGAGTCATTGAATTGTTTGAACCGTTGGTCTGCTGCCTGCGAAAAACGTCCGCCCCAAAGTGCCATCTGCTTTACTCCTGAATTCTGTTAAAGAAAGGGCGGCTCGCGGCCGCCCTTGCAAAAAATCGTCTCTGCTGCGGTATTACTTCTTCTGCTCGTTCAGTGCACGGATGCGTGAAGAGAGAGAGAACAGACGGATGAAGCCGCCCGCGTGGCTGTGGTCGTACACTTCGTCCTCGCCGAAGGTCGCGAATTCTTCAGAGTACAGGCTGTTAGCAGAGGTTTTCTGAATCGCGGTCGCATGGCCTTTGTACAGCTGCAGTACCACTTCGCCATTCACTTCTTCTGCCAGTGATTCAGCCGCCGCCTGGATAGATTTACGCAGTGGCGCGAACCAACGACCGTCGTAAACTACGTAAGACATCTCATGGCCCAACTGCTCACGCCATTTGAAGCTATCACGATCCAGCACCAGCTGCTCAACCGCACGCAGGGCGTTAACCATGATGGTGCCGCCAGGGGTTTCATAGCAGCCGCGAGACTTAATACCCACCAAGCGGTTTTCCACGATATCAATACGGCCCACGCCGTGCTTCGCGCCCAGCACATTCAGTTTTTCCAGGCACTGGAACGGACTCAGCTTCTCACCGTTTACGGCAACCACACGGCCTTTCTCAACGGTGACGGTCACGTTCTCTGGCTGGTCTGGCGCTTCCAGTGGATCAACGGTCCATACCCAGCAATCTTTGTTCGGTGCGTTCGCTGGGCTTTCCAGTACGCCGCCTTCGGTGGAGATGTGCCATGCGTTCTCGTCACGGCTGTAGATTTTTTCCAGCGAAGCGGTAGTTGGGATGTTGCGTACTTTCAGGTAATCCAACAGGGCTTCACGTGAACGCAGGTCCCACTCACGCCATGGCGCAACCACTTTCAGCTGTGGTGCCAGTGCGGTGTAGGTGGTTTCGAAACGCACCTGATCGTTACCTTTACCGGTCGCACCGTGGCAAAGCGCGTCTGCGCCGACTTTCAGCGCCAGCTCAACCTGCGCTTTAGCGATGATAGGACGTGCCATTGAGGTACCCAGCAGGTAGGTGCCTTCGTACAGTGCGCCAGTCTGCAGCACAGGATAAACGTATTCGCTGATGAACTCTTCACGCAGGTCAGCTACGTGGCATTCAGAAGCACCTGACTGCAGCGCTTTCTTCTCAACGCCTTCCAGATCGGCTGGGTCCTGACCAATGTTGGCCACGAATGCCACCACTTCACAATCGCCGTAATTCTCTTTCAACCATGGAATGATGGCTGAAGTATCCAGACCGCCGGAATAGGCCAGAACGATTTTCTTAATCTTTTGCGTGCTCATGTCTTAAATCCTTGATTATGCGAGAATCCGGGTGCCAATCGACACGCCGTTGAAAAGGGTTGGCAGCTGTTCAGCATGACGCCAGCTAGCAATATCAACCGGGCGACCCAGCGTACGCGCTGCGTCGAGCGCAGCGTTCACTTTCACGATCATGCCATCAGTAATAATGCCTTGAGCAATCAACTGCTCTGCTTTCTCTGCTGTCATCTCTTCGATGCGCTGACCTTTGCCATCGAGAATACCGCTCACGTCAGACAACAGAACCAAATCAGCACCGATAGTTGCCGCCAGCGCCGTCGCCGCCTGGTCAGCATTGACGTTCATCAAGTCACCGCCATCAGTGATACCAATTGAACTGATCACTGGCATGTAGCCTGCACTTAATAAGGTATTCACCAGCGCAGGATTGCCAGGCGTGGCATTGCCCACGTGACCGAGCTCTTCGTCGAACTGCGCCACATTCACCAGGCCAGCATCGCCGAGGCATAAGCCCACTGCGCCAATGCCGTATTTCTTTGCCCACGCTAACAGCGTTTTGTTGGCAGTACCGGCCAGGGCACCGGTAATAATGTCAATCTGATCGGCTGGCGTCACGCGCAATCCGTTCTTCTTTTTCACTGGCAGGGCGAGCTTCTTCATCAGCTCGTCAACCAGGCAACCGCCACCGTGCACAATGATCAGCGGACGCTGATATTCATTACGATACGCCAGCAGGGCATCAAACAGACGGGCCAGCGCTTCTTCGCTATCCAGCAACACGCCACCCAGTTTAATGATCAATGGATTCATTGCAGTTTCCGTCCGTTAAATCAGTGACAGCGTTTCGGGGAAGCCGAAACGAATGTTCAAACACTGAACCGCCTGCGAAGAGGCACCTTTCAGCAGGTTATCTTCCGCCGCCACCACAATCAGGTGCTCGCCTTGCATGGCAAAACCGATATCGCAGAACGGCAAACCGACCACCCCTTTCAGCGCAGGCACGCCTTTGTCATACACGCGCACCAGCGGTTTGTCGTGATAGGCCTTGTGGAAAGCATCGGCGACATCTTGTTGCGTCACACCGGCTTTCAGACGGCAGGTGGTGGTGGATAAAATACCACGCGGGAAGCTGCCAAGATGCGGCGTGAAGATCACTGGCGTTCCCAAATGCGCAACGATTTCAGGGTGATGACGATGGTTAAACAGCCCATAGGGTTGCAGGCTCACTTCACAGAAGCTGGTGCCAACATTGGCTTTGCGCCCTGCACCGCTTACGCCGCTGGTAGCATTTATCACTGGCCACTGTGCATCGTTAAGCAGGCCCGCTTCAACCAGCGGTTTCAATGACAGCTGAGCCGCCGTTGGGTAGCAACCCGGCACGGCGACCAACTGTGCATCTTTAATTTTGTCGTGCTGCCATTCCGCCAGGCCGTAGACCGCTTTGTCCAGCCACTCCTGATGCTGATGGCTGAAACCATAATATTGATTATAGAAAGCTTCGTCGTTGACGCGGAACGCACCGGAAAGATCGAACACTACGCAACCGGCTTTAAGAAAGCCTGGTGCCAGATCGTGGCTGACTTCATGGGCGGTGCAAAGGAACACCACATCGACTTTATCGGCCCATTCTGAGGCATCACTCAACGGCTGCAGTGGCAAATCCACAATGCCTTTCAGCTGCGGATGCAGGTCCGACAGTAATTTTCCGGCATCCGGGCTTTGCGCTGAAACCGCCAAAGCGGTTATGTTCATATGCGGATGGCGATTCAGGTAAGTGGCAAGCTCTACGCCAGCATAACCACTGGCACCAACGATCAGCGTATTCAACATCAGGCTGTATACCTTATTACAGTCACACATTCCGGGTCGCGGCCTTGCCCCGTTGCCCACGATGCCGTTTGCAGAAGATTTCTCTCTTCACATGCAGACGACGTTATTGTATTTTTATTCACTATTAATGCATGAATATTGATACATCCTAACCCAAGGACCGTCAACAGTGAAGACAAAATTACCACCTTTTATCGAACTCTACCGCCAGTTGATTGCCACACCATCGATCAGCGCGACCGACAGCGCCATCGATCAGAGCAATGAAACTTTAATCAATTTACTGGCAGGTTGGTTCCGCGATCTGGGCTTCAGTGTCGAAGTACAACCGGTACCGGGTACGCGCCATAAATTCAACATGCTGGCACGCAGCGGATTAGGTGCGGGCGGCCTGCTGCTGGCGGGTCACACGGACACCGTTCCTTACGATGATGGCCGCTGGACGCGCGATCCCTTTACCTTGACTGAACACGACAACAAGTTATACGGCTTGGGTACGGCGGATATGAAAGGCTTCTTTGCCTTTATTCTGGATGCGTTGCGTGACGTTGACGTGACTAAACTGAGCAAGCCGCTGTACATCCTTGCGACCGCCGATGAAGAAACCACCATGGCCGGTGCGAAGTATTTTTCGGAATCCACCCAGCTGCGTCCGGACTGCGCCATTATTGGTGAACCGACCTCGCTAAAACCGGTACGTGCTCACAAAGGTCACCTGTCGAATGTGATTCGTATTCAGGGCCAGTCAGGCCACTCCAGCGATCCCGCGCGCGGTGTCAACGCCATCGAACTGATGCATGAGTCCATTACCCAGTTGATGCAGCTGCGTAACACGCTGAAAACGCGTTATAACCACGACGGCTTCGCTATCCCCTACCCGACCATGAACTTTGGCCACATTCACGGGGGTGACGCCGCCAACCGAATTTGCGCCTGCTGCGAATTACATATGGATATTCGTCCGCTGCCGGGCTTAACCCTGAGCGATCTTGACGGTCTGCTGAATGAAGCCCTGGCACCGGTTAGCGAACGCTGGCCAGGACGTTTAACCGTAGGCGAATTGCACCCGCCGATCCCGGGCTACGAATGCCCTGCCGATCATGAACTGGTGAAAGTGGTTGAGAAACTGCTGGGTGTGCCGACTGAAGTGGTGAACTATTGCACTGAAGCGCCTTTTATCCAGTTGTTATGCCCAACATTGGTTTTAGGCCCAGGATCGATCAATCAGGCCCATCAGCCAGATGAATTTATTGATACCGCATTTATTAAGCCAACTCATGCGCTTATCACGCAGGTTGTACAGCATTTTTGCCACTGATTAACAATAGATGGGGCAATTCACTGTTAAAACAGCAAATTGCCCGGTCATTGTTCGGGATTTAATAATAAGAATAACTTATCTCGCTTCCTCTCAATTTAATTCTATGAATTTCCGGTAGTTAGCAGCGAATTATCGTCAATTTAAGTCAATTGACGTACAGGAAGAACCGTGGCTAGATAAAAGACGATGTTATGCCCGTTGGGTGTAAGGGTACTTTTAAGACGATGAGGGTGTCAGGGTCAAATGAACGAACAATATTCCGCAATGCGAAGTAATGTCAGTATGCTCGGCAAACTGCTCGGGGATACGATAAAGGATGCACTGGGAGAGAACATCCTCGAACGTGTGGAGACCATCCGCAAGCTCTCTAAATCATCCCGCGCTGGAAATGACACCGATCGTAAGGAATTGCTGAACACGCTGCAAAACCTCTCTAACGACGAGCTGCTGCCCGTCGCGCGTGCCTTTAGCCAGTTCCTGAACCTGACCAACGTGGCTGAACAGTATCAGACCATTTCCCGCAGCGGCGAGGGGGCGAATAACCCTGAGCTGCTGAAAAAAACCTTTGAACATCTGAAACAGCAGGGCGACCTGAGTGAAGCGGCGATCCGTCAGGCGATTGAATCGCTGTCGCTGGAGCTGGTGTTAACTGCGCACCCAACCGAAATCACACGTCGCACCTTGATTCACATGCTGGGTGAAGTGAATAGCTGCTTGCAGCAACTCGATCACAGCGACATCTCCGATTATGAGCGCACGCAGGTGATGCGTCGCCTGCGCCAACTGGTCGCGCAAGCCTGGCATACGGATGAAATCCGTAAATATCGCCCTACCCCGATTGACGAAGCCAAATGGGGCTTTGCGGTGGTGGAAAACAGCCTGTGGCAAGGCGTGCCGGCTTTCCTGCGTGAGCTGAATGAACAAGTCGAAGAGACTTTTGGCATCAAGCTGCCAGTGGACTTCGTCCCAATTAAATTCACCTCATGGATGGGTGGCGACCGCGATGGCAACCCCAACGTTACTGCGCCGATCACCCGTCATGCGATGCAACTGAGCCGATGGAAAGCCGCCGATCTGTTCCTGCGCGATGTGGGTGTGCTGATCTCTGAGCTATCGATGTCTGAATGCAGCGATGAAGTGCGTGAGCTGTGCGGCGATCCCGAAGCGCTGGAACCGTATCGCATGATCCTCAAGCGCATCCGTGGCCAGCTGATGACCACCCAAGCGTATCTGGGGCGTCGTCTGAAAGGTGAACGCCTGCCGCGTCCGGCTGATTTGCTGGTGAACAACGATCAGCTGTGGCAACCGCTGTTCGCTATCTATCAATCGCTGCAACAGTGCGGTATGGGCATCATTGCCAATGGCCAACTGCTGGATACGTTGCGCCGCGTGAAATGCTTTGGCGTACCGCTAGTGCGCATTGATATTCGCCAGGAGAGCACCCGTCATACTGAGGCGATTGCTGAAGTAACGCGCTACCTTGGTCTGGGTGATTATGAAAGCTGGTCAGAAGCCGACAAGCAGGCGTTCCTGATCCGTGAACTGAATTCCAAACGTCCGCTGCTGCCACACCAGTGGGAGCCAAGCGACAACACGCGTGAAGTGCTGGACACCTGTAAAGTGGTGGCCGATGCGCCAGAAGGATCGATCGCTTCCTACGTGATTTCCATGGCAAAAACGCCGTCAGATGTGCTGGCCGTGCATCTGCTGCTGAAAGAAGCGGGCATTCCTTATGCGATGCCGGTTGCGCCGCTGTTTGAAACCCTTGATGACCTGAACAACGCCAATGACGTGATGACGCAGTTGCTGAACATCGACTGGTATCGCGGCTTCATCAACGGCAAACAGATGGTGATGATTGGTTATTCCGACTCGGCAAAAGATGCCGGCGTGATGGCCGCCAGTTGGGCACAATATGAAGCACAAGACGCGCTGATCAAAACCTGTGAGAAGGCCGGCATCACGCTGACGCTGTTCCACGGACGCGGTGGTTCCATCGGCCGTGGCGGCGCACCTGCCCATGCAGCACTGCTGTCGCAACCGCCGGGCAGCCTGAAAGGTGGCCTGCGCGTGACTGAACAGGGCGAGATGATTCGCTTCAAGTACGGTTTGCCAGAAGTCACCATCGCTAGTCTGTCGCTGTATACCGGTGCGATTCTGGAAGCCAACCTGATGCCGCCGCCAGAACCAAAGCGTGAGTGGAAGGAGATCATGAACGGTCTGTCAGCGCACTCCTGCGCGATGTACCGTGGCTATGTGCGTGAAAATCCTGACTTCGTGCCGTATTTCCGTTCCGCAACACCGGAACAGGAACTGGGCAAACTGCCGCTCGGTTCGCGTCCTGCGAAGCGTCGTCCAACCGGTGGCGTGGAGTCACTGCGTGCCATTCCGTGGATTTTTGCCTGGACGCAGAACCGCCTGATGCTGCCGGCCTGGCTCGGTGCGGGTGCCGCGCTGCAGAAAGCGATGGATGAAGGCCATCAGGACCAACTGGAAGCGATGTGCCGCGAATGGCCGTTCTTTGCCACGCGCCTGGGTATGCTGGAAATGGTGTTCTCGAAAGCCGACTTGTGGCTGGCGGAGTATTACGATCAGCGTCTGGTGGATAAATCGCTGTGGTCGCTGGGCCAGCAACTGCGTGATCAGCTGGCAGCGGATATCAAAGCTGTGCTGACCATCGCCAACGATGCGCATCTGATGGCCGACCAACCATGGATTGCCGAGTCCATCGCACTGCGTAACGTCTACACCGATCCGCTCAACGTGCTGCAGGCTGAATTGTTGCATCGTGCGCGTGCGCAGGAAGATCGTGGTGATGAGCCAGATGCACGCGTTGAACAAGCACTGATGGTAACGATTGCAGGTGTTGCGGCGGGTATGCGTAATACGGGCTAGTGGTGAAAACGCTCATCATGAAGGGGCCAATGTGCCCCTTTTTTCATGGGCGTCGCGAGAAGAGGCGACAAATTACGTAAAGTCGCTGTCTCGTCCCTGATCGCTCGGCGGGCGCCATCCATGGCGCTCGACGCTTTACTCCATTTGCCGCCTCTTCTCACTATGTAAGCCAGTGCCTATAAAAAAAGAGGACGCATTGGCCCTCTTATTCGTGATTCCGTTGTAGATGATCAGGCCGAGACAGGCGGACGCACACCCAGCGTGTGACAAATGGCGTAGCTCAGCTCTGCACGGTTCAACGTATAGAAATGGAAATCTTTCACACCTTCGCGTGACAGGATTTTTACCATGTCCATGGCCACACTGGCGCCGACCATTTTGCGTGTCTCTGGATCGTTATCCAACCCTTCAAACATTGCATTCATCCAGCCAGGTACACGAACGTTGGTCATGGTGGCGAAGCGCTGCAGCTGTTTGAAGTTCGATACTGGCAGAATCCCCGGCACGATTTCCACGTCAATGCCTGCCGCTACGCAGCGGTCACGGAAGCGCAGATAACTTTCGACATCAAAGAAGAACTGCGTGATAGCGCGATTGGCTCCCGCATCCACTTTACGCTTCAGGTTGATCAGGTCCGCTTGGGCACTTTTCGCTTCAGGATGCACTTCCGGATAAGCCGCCACGGAGATATCAAAATCGCCCACTTCTTTAAGCAATTCAACTAAATCCGCGCCGTACATCTCGGGTTTGCCGCTGCCAGGTGGTAAATCGCCACGCAGCGCCACAATATGACGGATACCGTTTTCCCAGTAATCACGTGCAATAGCACGCAGTTCATCACATGTGGCATCGATACAGGTCAAATGCGGTGCGGCTTCCAGTCCGGTACGATCTTTAATGCCTTTAATGATGCTATGCGTACGGTCACGCTCGCCTGAGTTGGCACCGTAGGTGACGGAGAGAAATTTTGGCTTCAGGCTGCTGAGTCGATCGATCGAATTCCACAAGGTCTCTTCCATTTCACTGGTGCGCGGCGGGAAAAATTCGAAAGAAACATTAATTTGCCCGTTCAGCTCAGCCAGGCTTTGGTTCAGCGCTTCGCGTTGATTGGCGTGAAAGAAACTCATCCTGTTACCTCGTCATCACATCGATTATTTTGCGGCCCCCAAACATCCATACGTTTAGACGTCCAGATGCTTAAATTGAACGATTATGGCGTTAGCGTCAACTTAAAATTAATGAACAGGCGTGACAAAAATTCAACCAATGTGAAAGAGTTTCATGACAAGAGGAAAATGCAGACGACGGACGCCGTCTGCAGGATAGGGCAGATTACAGCAGTTGCGCGAGGCGGTTGATATCAGATTGCAGTGCGCCCGCCGTAACATCGCGGCCAGCGCCTGGCCCACGGATCACCAGTGGGTTATCACGATACCAGCGGCTTTCAATGGCAAACACGTTATCACACGGCAGCAGCGAGGCGAGCGGATGCTCCGGACGCACCGCCTCAACACCAACGCGCGCTTTGCCATTCGCATCGAAACGCGCCACGTAGCGCAGTACCAACCCCATCTCCTGCGCGGCCTCAAGGCGTTGCAGCATTTGGTCGTTAAGCTCGTCGGCGTTCTCGAAGAAATGATCGATGGACTCGTCTTCGCAATCCGCTGGCACCAGCGATTCGACACGCACCTGGTCTGGTTCAATGTCATAACCGGCTTCACGCGCTAAAATCACCAGCTTGCGCATCACGTCCTGACCCGATAAATCAACGCGTGGATCGGGCTCGGTTAAGCCCTGCTGCCAGGCCTGATCCACCAGCTCACTGAACGGCACCGTGCCATCAAATTGCAGGAACAGCCACGACAGCGTACCGGAGAAAATGCCGCTGATCGCCAGAATGCTGTCACCGCTTTCACGCAGATCGCGCACCGTATGGTTGACCGGCAAACCGGCGCCCACGGTGGCGTTATACAACCAATGGCGACCGGTTTTCGCGAAGGCATCACGGATCTGGCGCCAGCTTTGACCACTTGATGCCCCCGCCACTTTATTTGCACTGATGACGTGGAAACCGTGACTGGCAAAATCAAGGTACTGCTGGGCCAACGGCGCACTGGCAGTGACATCCAGCACCACTAAATCATCAAACGGATGGGCGCGCATCCACAGGAACAATGACTCTTCATCGCGCGCTTCGGCTTCATCTTCAAAGAAAGCCAATGCGCGGCTGGCATCAAGACCTTCATAGCTCAGCAGGCTGCGGCTACTGTCCACCACACCCGCCAGCACATATTCAAAACCGGTCCGCGCCGATAAACTTTCCTGCTCGCGAGCAAACAGCTCCAGCCAACGCGAACCGATATTGCCTTTGCCGAACAGCATTAAACCAATGCGTTTTTCCGCGCGGAACAGCGACTGGTGCAGTCCCTGAATCAGATGCTGGGTTGGGCCGACACGCAGTACCGCAACGATGCTGATATGGTCTTCTGACTGCCAGACAAACTCCACCGGCTGATCTTTAATTTGCTGCCAGAAACGATGGCTGTGCAGTGGATTGCGCGTGACGCCTGCGCCCACCAGCGCCACCAACGCCAGGCCATCACGCAATTGCAGATGACCCGGCAGCGCGGCGTCCTGCAACAGGTTAAAGGCGCTGTTCACCACTTCTGAGGTGTAGCAGAGTTGCAGCAATCGGCGGTCAGGATGCACGCCAATCGCTAACGGACGCAGTTGCGCCCGCTTCAGCAGCAGATCGATCTCTTTCTGCTGGGTTTTAAAGTCATGGTTGTCTGGGATCTGAATCTCCACCAGACACACGTCGTCATGGCTGGTGACGATACGCGCGCCGGTGCCGGAAGCCAGCACGCGTTCAATGCGCGTGGAACCCTGCTCCGGCTGGTAACTGCAACGCAGTTGCAAATCGATATCGCTATTAGAGACTGGCTGTAACGTGCGGGTATGCAGCACGGGGGCAGCGAGACGTGCCAGTTCGCTGGCTTCGTCTAAACGCAGTAGCGGTAACAGACAAGCATCGGAGACTTTACGTGGATCGGCACTGTAAACCCCGGCCACGTCACTCCAGATGGTCACGCGACTGACGCCTGCCAGCGCGCCTATCTGCGTGGCCGAGTAATCCGAACCATTACGGCCCAGCAACACGGTTTCACCGGCATCGCTGCGGCTGATAAAGCCAGTCACCACCAGACGTTTATGCGGATGCTGTGCCAGCAATGCCTGCAACAGCGGCCAGGATTTGCCTTCATCCACCTGTGGCTGCGCAGCACGCTCGGCACGCAGGAAGTCACGTGCATCCAGCCAGGCCGCTTCAATATCACGCTGGCTCAGTACCGCGGCCATTAAACGCGCCGACCAAAGTTCGCCATGACCGACGACTTCGGCATAGACCGCATCGGTGATGGCGCCATCCAGCAGTGCCGCAAGACGTTCCAAATCACGAATAAACGAAGCTGTCAGGGTTTCAGCAAATTCAGCAGGCAGCAGCGCAGCAATCAGCTCGCTATGGTAACGCCGTAAAGCTTGTTGCACCTGATGCGCAGATAGGCGATCGCTCTGGCTCAACTTGAGCCAGCTAATCAGCTGATTGGTGGTACTGCCTGCGGCAGAGACCACCATTAAGTCGCCCGGCTGGCTGTAATCCGCCATGATGCTGGCAACACGCTGATAACAACGCGCATCGGCCAGGCTACTGCCACCAAATTTATGCAACTGCTTGTTCGGCGTTCCCGCGCCTGCTGAAATCGTCATGCTTAGTCCTCGGCTGCGATCCGGAAGGCATTATCCAGATCGGCGATTAAATCTTCGTGATCTTCAATTCCGACAGAAATACGCAACAGCGTTTCCGAAATTCCCGCTGCGGCACGCGCTTCCGCAGACATACCGGCATGCGTCATGGTCGCGGTATGCGAAATCAAACTCTCTACGCCACCCAGCGATTCTGCCAGGGTGAACAGCTGCAGCGCTTTCAAGAAGCGGCGCAGACGTGCTTCATCAGCGTCGAGTTCAAAACTGAGCATCGCACCAAAGCCACGCTGTTGACGTACCGCATACTCATGACCCGCATTTTCCGGCAGAGACGGATGATACAGTTTTTTCACCAGCGGTTGTTGCTTCAGGTAATCAACAATTGCCAGCGCATTACGCTGTGCGGCCGCCATACGTGGCGCCAGCGTGCGCAAACCGCGCAGCAGCAGGTAGCTATCAAACGCTGCGCCGGTTACACCAATATTATTCGCCCACCAGGCAAGTTCGGTTGCCACGGCAGGATCTTTAGAAATCACCGCACCCGCCACCACGTCAGAGTGGCCATTCAGGTATTTGGTGCAAGAGTGGATCACCAGATCGGCACCCAGTGCCAGCGGGTTCTGCAACGCCGGGCTCAGGAAGGTGTTATCCACCACGCTGACGGCACCGGCTTCACGCGCCGCCTGGCAAATACCGGCGATATCCACCACGCGCAGCAACGGGTTGCTTGGGCTTTCGACCAGCACCAGCTTCGGTTTTTCAGCCAGCGCCGCGGCCAGTGCTGCTTTATCACCCTGATCGACAAATTTGACGCGATAAGCGCCACGCTTGCTCAGGCTGTCGAACAGGCGATAGCTGCCGCCGTAACAGTCATGTGGGGCCACCAACAGGTCGCCCGGCTTCAGGAACACGGTGGTCACCAAATGGATTGCCGACATCCCGGTATTGGTCAATACCGCGCCCACACCACCTTCCAACTCGGCCAGCGCGCGTTGTACCACATCACGCGTAGGATTTCCGCGACGTGAGTAGTCATGCGCACGCGGTTCGTTGAAATCGAGAAAGTTGTAGGTGCTGGAAAGATGAATCGGGGGGACAACGCAGCCATATTGCTCGTCATCATTCAAACCGCTGCGTACTGCGATGGTTGCCTGTTTACGCGTCATGGTGCTTACTGTTCCTGAAGTGTAATAAGAAGTGGCAACAGGATAACATTCAGCGCATAGACGTCAATACATCTGGACATCTAAATGTCTTTGCGTATAGATTGAGCAAATCATCAATAACCGCTAAAATTACGCGTCATCGCCTGGTGTTCAGCGCGCTTTCCTGTGAAAAGCGATGTTTAAGCATAAAACCGGCAGTTTAAGCGGTCAGGCATCGAAAAATCGGGCATAATCAACGGATTTCCCCATATTCAACTTTTATTGATTAAGGTAACCCATGGCTGAATGGAACGGCGAATATATCAGCCCTTACGCTGAACACGGTAAGAAGAGCGAGCAGGTCAAGAAAATTACAGTTTCTATCCCGCTGAAAGTGCTGAAAATTTTAACGGATGAGCGCACCCGCCGTCAGGTGAACAACCTGCGTCATGCCACTAACAGCGAATTGCTGTGCGAAGCCTTTTTGCATGCTTTCACCGGGCAGCCTCTGCCAAATGATGTTGATCTGCGAAAAGAACGCAGTGATGAAATTCCGGAAGAAGCCAAACAGATCATGCGTGAGATGGGCATCGATCCCGATACCTGGGAATACTGAGTCCAGAAACAAAAAACCCAGCCAAGGCTGGGTTTTTCTTGCTGCCGAATCATAAAGATTCGATGGCAAATAATCTTATTTCTTGCTGCCTGGGATGCTGAAACGCTTGTTGAAGCGATCAACACGACCACCAGAATCAACAACACGCTGCTTACCAGTGTAGAACGGGTGGCATTTGCCGCACACGTCCAGGTTCAGGGTACCAGTCATGGTTGAACGGGTGTTGATCACGTTGCCGCAAGAGCAGGTGATGGTCACAGCTTCGTATTTCGGGTGAATACCTTGTTTCATGGGAGAACCTCATAAAAGGCCGTGTCGCTCTCCGTGCCAGGCGAACCTGCACAGCACCACACGCGGTTGAACAATTAAGTGTAACTTTGACGAGTCGTCTCATCAAAGGCGGCATAGTATACAGAATTTGACCACACCAGGCAAATCCCTGCGATCTATACCCGCTGCTGAAGCGAGCGTGTACACTACTTCTCCTTTTGACAGAACCGGATAGAGATCGACATGCCCGTTGTTCAGGTTGCCCTGCCCGTTCCGCTGCCTCGCCTGTTTGACTACCTGCTGCCCATCGACGCGCCGCAGCCAGTGGTCGGTAGCCGCGTGAGCGTACCGTTTGGCAATCGCAAAATGATTGGCATTGTGGTGAAGATTCAGGAAAGCAGCGATCTGCCTTTGGCGCAGCTAAAGCAACTGGAAAGCGTGCTGGACGATCAGAGCCTTTTCTCTCCCGCACTGTGGCGCATCCTCAACTGGGCAGCAAGTTACTACCATTCCCCACTCGGCGAAGTGCTGAGCCACGCGTTGCCGGTGCTGTTGCGCCAGGGTAAACCGGCTCAGGAAGCCCCGCTCTGGCAGTGGGTAATCAACGACGCGGGACGTGAAGTGGCGATGGAAAGCCTGAAGCGTGCGCCTAAGCAGCAGCAGGCACTGGCGGCACTGCGCCAACAGCCGCTTTATCGCCACCAGGTCAGTGAACAGGATCTGACTGATGCTGCGCTGCAATCGCTGCGCACAAAAGGGCTGTGTGATCTGCGTGAACACGCGCCACAAATGCACGACTGGCGCACCACCTTTGCCGTAAAAGGCGATCGCCTGCGCCTGAACACCGATCAAGCCATGGCAGTAGGTGCGATTCGCAGCGAAGACGAGCACTATGCCCCTTGGTTACTGGCAGGCATTACCGGTTCCGGTAAAACGGAAGTCTACCTCAGCGTGCTGGAGAATGTGCTGGCACGCGGCAAACAGGCGCTGGTACTGGTGCCAGAAATCGGGCTGACGCCCCAAACTATCGCCCGCTTCCGCGAACGATTTGATGCGCCCATCGATGTCCTGCACTCTGCACTCAACGACAGTGAGCGCCTGGCAGTGTGGCTGCGTGCGCGCCGCGGCGAAACGGCGATTATCATCGGCACGCGTTCGGCCTTGTTCACGCCGCTGGCCCGTCCTGGCGTGATCATTATTGATGAAGAGCACGACAGCTCGTATAAGCAGCAGGAAGGCTGGCGCTATCAGGCTCGTGATTTGGCGGTGTTCCGTGCGCACGAGGAGGACATTCCTGTCGTGATGGGTTCAGCCACGCCGGCGCTGGAAACCCTGCACAATGTGCGCGTCGGGAAATATCGCCAGCTCAACCTCACCAAACGCGCCGGAAATGCCAAAACGGCTCTGCAACAGCTGATCGACCTTAAGGGCCAGCAGCTAAAAGGCGGCCTGGCTCCCGCGCTGTTAGGCAAAATGCGTCAGCATTTACAGGCCGATAATCAGGTGTTGCTGTTCCTTAACCGACGCGGATTTTCTCCGGCGTTAATGTGCCACGACTGCGGCTGGTTAGCCGAGTGTCAGCGTTGCGATAGCTATTACACCCTCCATCAACATCACCGCCAGTTGCGCTGCCACCATTGCGACAGCCAGCGCCCGTTGCCAAACCAGTGTCCTGGCTGTGGTTCAACGCATTTGATGCCGGTGGGTGTAGGGACCGAACAGCTGGAACAGCAGCTCAGCACACTCTTCCCTGGCGTGCCGGTATCGCGCATCGACCGTGATACCACCAGCCGCAAAGGCGCGCTGGAACAACATCTGGCCGATGTACATCGCGGGGGAGCCCGCATTTTGGTCGGTACGCAGATGCTGGCCAAAGGCCACCATTTCCCCGATGTGACGCTGGTATCGCTACTGGATGTCGATGGCGCGTTGTTTTCCGCTGACTTCCGGGCTGCCGAACGCTTTGCGCAGCTGTATACCCAGGTCGCGGGACGCGCTGGACGCGCCGGAAAACAGGGTGAAGTGTTGCTACAAACCCATCATCCGGAACATCCCCTGTTGCAGACGCTGCTCCATCGCGGCTATTTCGCTTTTGCTGATGAAACCTTGCTGGAGCGCCAATCCGTCCAACTGCCCCCCTGGACCAGCCATGCGCTGTTTCGGGCTGAAGACCTCGATAACGCGCAAGCCGCCGAATTTCTGACGCAACTGCGTAATTTGCTGGAAGCCAGCCCACTGAAAGATGAAGCCATGTGGTTGATGGGTCCAGTCCCTGCTTTAGCGCCGAAACGCAGTGGACGCTGGCGTTGGCAACTGCTGATACAGCACCCTTCACGCAAACGCCTGCAACAGTTGCTCAGCAGTTCATTACCCCTGATCTCAACCTTGCCAGCCGCGCGTAAAGTGAAATGGACGCTGGATATCGATCCTACTGAGAGCTAAGCCACATCACATCTGCGAGCCAGATCGAAAAAAGTCGCACAAGTCACAATTTTTATGCAAATTAAGTAACAACCTCATCCGGCGTTGGGTTATCAATAGTGCCCATCCCGGCTGAAGCCCGGCAATGTCTGAAAATCAATGCGCTGTACCGCGTCAGGAGTTATACGTTGGACCAGAAGCAACCTTCATCTGCTGCCACCATGAAAGATGTGGCCGAGAAAGCCGGCGTTTCAACCGCCACGGTATCTCGTGCGTTGATGAATCCAGAAAAAGTCTCGGCTGCCACCCGGCAGAAAGTTGAACAGGCCGTCATTGACGTAGGCTACGCGCCACATGGATTGGCGCGCAACGCCAAACGCGGTGAAACTCAAACCATTCTGGTCATTGTGCCGGACATCTGTGACCCCTTCTTTAGCGAAATCATTCGTGGCGTGGAAGTGACCGCCGCTCAGAAAGGTTATCTGGTGCTGATTGGTGACTGCGCGCATCAGGATCAACAAGAAAAAACCTTCCTGAACCTGATGCTGACACGGCAAATCGACGGGATGGTGCTGCTGGGTTCACAGTTGCCATTCGAGGCGGGTATTGAAGATCAACGCAATCTGCCACCGATGGTGATGGGCAATGAGTTTGCCCCAGAAATGGCGCTGCCCACGGTGCACATCGATAACCTGACCGCCGCCTTTGAAGCGGTCAACCATCTGCTGCAACTCGGCCATCGCCAGATTGCGTGTATCACCGGCCCTGAGCACATCCCCCTCTGCCAGTATCGTTTGCAAGGCTATATTCAGGCGCTGCGCCGCAGCAATATCGCCATTGACCCGACGATGATTGTCCACGGTGATTTCACCTTCGAAGCGGGTGCTAATGCACTGAAACAGTTAATGAGCTTACCGATCCCGCCTAAAGCGATATTCTGCCACAGCGATTTGATGGCGCTGGGCGCGATGAATCAGGCGCGTAAACTCGGCATGCGCATTCCTCAGGACCTTTCGGTGGTGGGTTTTGACGATATCGAGCTGGCACAATATTACGATCCGCCGCTGACGACCGTTGCCCAGCCGCGATTTGCCATCGGTCGCGAAGCGATGTTGCTGTTGCTTGATGAGTTACAAGGCAAGCGGGTCAATAACGGTTCACGCCTACTGGATGCGGAATTACGCGTACGCGGGAGCACTGCGCCAGCGGCAAAACGCGAAAAATAGCGATGGAACCCTGCATTTTCAGCAGATTCTGAAGGCAGACTCTGCTGGTCAAAGTTCCAGCCCTTGAGTAACATGGCGCATTCCTTGCCGGGCAATTAACAGTACATTTACAGGCCCATTGGCATTTTTTAAAGGGTATCAGAACGAAAGTGGCACAGAGAGATTATGTAGGCCGCGGGCGTTCAACAGGGACGCGTCGCAAAAAACCCGCAGCGGGCCGCAGCAAGAAAAGCAAAGGCGGCTCCGGCACCTCAAAGCTGATGATGGTACTGGCCGTGGCCGTGCTGGTCACCTTTGCCGGTGGTTTATGGTTCATCTCTCATCATAAGAAAGAAGAGACTGAGGTCATTCCGAATCATAAAGCCAACGGCAACGGCCTTCCGCCTAAGCCGGAAGAGCGCTGGAAGTACATCAAAGAGCTGGAAAATCGCCAGATCACCGTGCCAACGCCGACCGAACCGTCTGCTGGCGGTGGCGTGCAGTCGCAAACCCAACTCACTGATGAACAACGTCAGCTGCTGGAGCAGATGCAGGCGGATATGCGCCAGCAACCCACGCAGCTGAACGAAGTGCCATGGAACGAGCAAACACCTGCGCAGCGCCAGCAAACCTTGCAACGTCAGCAGCAGGTGCAAGTTCAGCAACAGCAATTACAGCGCCAGCAGCAACAGTTACAACAGCAGCAGCGCCAACAGCAGATTCAGCAGCAGGCCACGCGTCAGCAGCAGCAACCGGCGCCAATCACTCGCGAGCCGGTGCAACAGCCGAAACCGCAGGAGACGGCAAAAGCGAAGCCGGAAGAGAAGGCCACTGCTCAGCGCTGGATGGTGCAGTGTGGATCGTTTAAAGGTACCGATCAGGCAGAATCTGTGCGTGCGGGGCTGGCATTCGAAGGTTTCGAAAGCCGCATCACCACTGGCGGTGGCTGGAATCGCGTGGTTATCGGACCGTTTAAAGATCGCAGCAGCGCGGACAGCACCGTCAAACGCTTACACAGTTCCGGCCACAGCAGCTGTATTCCTCTCGCATTACCTTAAAGACGAGCGGCAAGTGCGCTCCCCCTGAGCATACAACAGGGGTGAGCGTACCTCGCCAGCTCACCTGCCCTGTCAAGTAAGACAAATCTCGGGGTTGAAACCCTCTAAACTTGCCCCATATCTGGTTGCATGATACTCCGCGCTTTGTGCGCGGCGTTCCTTTTCCACTGCAACAAGGGGTCTGCCCGTGACAACAATAGTAAGTGTACGACGCAACGGCCGAGTCGTAATTGGCGGTGATGGCCAGGCGACTCTCGGCAATACCGTGATGAAAGGCAATGTTAAGAAAGTGCGTCGTCTCTACAACGACAAAGTCATCGCTGGTTTTGCTGGCGGTACTGCAGATGCCTTCACCCTATTTGAACTGTTCGAGCGCAAGCTGGAGATGCATCAGGGTCACCTGGTGAAAGCCGCGGTCGAACTGGCAAAAGACTGGCGCACCGATCGCATGCTGCGCCGTCTTGAAGCACTGCTGGCGGTTGCTGATGAAAACTCCTCGTTGATCATCAGCGGTAACGGTGACGTGATTCAGCCGGAAAATGACCTGATTGCCATCGGTTCTGGCGGACCTTACGCCCAGGCAGCGGCACGCGCCCTGCTGGAGAACACGGACATTGGTGCGCACGATATCGTAGAGAAAGCGCTGAACATCGCGGGTGATATCTGCATCTACACCAACCACAACATCAACTTCGAAGAATTACCGTCTAAGGCGTAAGGATTAAAATCATGTCTGAGATGACTCCCCGCGAGATTGTCAGCGAGCTTAACCGCTTCATCATTGGCCAGGATGGCGCCAAGAAGGCCGTCGCGATTGCGCTGCGTAACCGCTGGCGCCGCATGCAGCTCGACGAAGAGCTGCGCCATGAAGTGACACCAAAAAACATTCTGATGATTGGCCCGACCGGTGTCGGTAAAACCGAAATCGCTCGCCGTCTGGCAAAACTCGCCAACGCGCCTTTCATCAAAGTTGAGGCCACTAAATTCACCGAAGTTGGTTATGTCGGTAAAGAAGTAGACTCGATTATTCGTGATTTGACCGACTCCGCTATCAAGATGGTGCGCAGCCAGGCGATCGAGAAAAACAAATACCGTGCCGAAGAGATGGCTGAAGAGCGCATTCTCGATGTGCTGATCCCACCGGCAAAAAATAACTGGGGCCAGGCGGAACACACCGCTGAACCTTCTGCTGCACGCCAGTCTTTCCGCAAGAAGCTGCGTGAAGGCCAGCTGGACGATAAAGAAATTGAGATCGATCTGGCGGCCTCTTCTGCCGGTGTTGAGATCATGGCTCCTCCTGGCATGGAAGAGATGACCAGCCAGTTGCAGTCGATGTTCCAAAACCTCGGCGGTCAGAAGCAGAAAGCACGCAAGCTGAAGATCAAAGACGCGATGAAGCTGCTGATCGAGGAAGAAGCGGCAAAACTGGTGAATCCGGAAGAGTTGAAGCAGGACGCTATCGAGGCTGTTGAGCAGCACGGTATCGTTTTCATCGACGAAATCGACAAAATCTGTAAGCGCGGCGGCCAGTCTTCCGGTCCTGACGTTTCACGTGAAGGCGTGCAGCGCGACTTGCTGCCACTGGTAGAAGGTTGCACCGTTTCAACCAAACACGGCATGGTCAAAACTGACCACATCCTGTTTATTGCTTCGGGCGCATTCCAGGTGGCGAGCCCATCGGATCTGATTCCAGAACTGCAGGGTCGTTTACCGATTCGCGTTGAGCTGCAAGCGCTGACTGTGAATGACTTTGAGCGCATTCTGACAGAACCTAATGCCTCCGTTACCGTGCAGTACAAAGCGCTGATGGGCACAGAAGGTGTGAATGTCGATTTCACCGAAGACGGCATTCGTCGTATCGCTGAAGCCGCATGGCAGGTCAATGAAACCACCGAGAACATCGGTGCGCGCCGCCTGCACACGGTGTTGGAACGTCTGATGGAAGACATCTCCTATGACGCCAGCGATCGTAGCGGTGAATCCATCACCATTGATGCCGAGTACGTTGGCAAACATCTGGACGTGCTGGTGGCAGACGAAGATCTCAGCCGCTTTATTCTGTAATCGTCTCATCGATGTGCGATGCCCGGCCACTGCGCCGGGCATTTTTTTGCGCAGGATATTGATGCAGCGCTTTTTTTGACGGTTGATGATTTTGCCAACAATCCTCAGATAGCGATATACTTACCCCTCCTGTGGCAAACAGACGATACCCTCATGAAATACGATACTTCCGAACTCTGTGACATCTACCATGAAGAAGTGAACGTGGTTGAACCGCTCTTTTCAAATTTTGGCGGACGCACCTCATTCGGTGGACAAATCACCACAGTGAAATGTTTCGAAGACAATGGCCTGCTCTATGATTTACTCGAAGAGAATGGTCGGGGTCGTGTGCTGGTCATTGACGGCGGAGGTTCCGTACGTCGCGCGCTGGTGGATGCACAACTGGCACGTCTGGCCGCGCAAAATGAGTGGGAAGGATTGGTGGTTTACGGTTCCGTGCGCCAGGTTGACGATCTGGAAGAGCTGGAGATCGGCATTCAGGCGATTGCCGCGATTCCCGTAGGCGCTGCAGGTGAAGGTATTGGTGAAAGTGACGTTCGCGTTAACTTTGGTGGTGTCACCTTCTTCTCCGGTGACCACTTGTATGCCGACAATACGGGTATCATTCTTTCGGAAGACGCACTCGATATCGAGTAAGCCACAAAATATACCCTAAATACTTCGAGTCCCCTCATGGGGCCTACTCTTGGTGCAGGAAGGCGGCAACTGAACGAATCCCCGGGAGCATACACCAGTATGTGACTGGGGTGAGTGAAGGCAGCCAACGCACCTGCGGCTTGAAGTATGACGGGTAAAAACGGGTGCCGAGGCACCCGTTGGTTTAAGCGCTGATGTTTAAATGCTGGCTTAAACCTCTTCCATTTTTCCCAGCAGTGCACGCAGGCGCTCCTGCCATACATGCTGCTCTTCTTTCAGATGCTGGTTTTCACGTACCAGTGCATCCTGGTTGCCAGAAGCCTGGCTGGCTTCGTTGCGCAGCGTGTTGTTCTGATCTTTCAGCTCTTCAATTTCCATCTGCAGCAGGGTGATGGTATCAATCGCCTGCTGTACTTTCGCTTCCAGTTTTTCGAACACTTCAAATGACATCTTTCTGACCTCTCCTAAATCTCTTGCAAGGCGTTGATGGTGCTGGGACTGCCTTGTTATGGTGCGTCCAGCCACGATGTCCCGATTGTATGTAGCGAGACCTTGCAAGTCCAGCAGCACAGGGCCTGCAACGCTAGTCTGTAACACTTTTCAGTTAATGCTTAAAAAAACGCTCACGTTCGCGCATTTTTGCGCGCGGTCACGGTATTGCACCCAGCGACAGCAGGGTTAATGGGTCATAAAGAAAAGCAAAAGACGCGAAAACGCGCATTTTTATGACGCAGTACACATATTTCGATTTCGCTATTTCTCGTTTATGCTCGTTAACGATAAATTCACATCAGCCCTACATAAGAGCTGGGTGACTCATGGATTGAGAACAAAAACTGATAAAATTTAACCTCGCTTCAGGAATACCATTATGAGTCAGACAACGAACACACTAAAAGGTCAGTGCATCGCCGAGTTTCTCGGCACCGGTTTGATCATCTTTTTTGGTGCAGGCTGTGTGGCGGCGCTGAAACTGGCGGGTGCCGCATTCGGTCAGTGGGAAATTTGTATTATCTGGGGTTTAGCTGTCTCCATGGCAGTTTATCTCAGTGCTGGCGTGTCAGGTGCGCATTTGAATCCAGCCGTTACCGTCGCGCTGTGCCTGTTCGCTAACTTCGAAGGCCGTAAAGTTCTGCCCTACATCCTGGCGCAGGTTGCCGGAGCCTTCTGTGCGGCAGCGTTGGTTTATGGTCTCTACTACAATTTGTTCTTTGATTATGAAGCCAGCCATCAAATGGTACGCGGTAGCGTGCAGAGCCTCGACCTGGCCGGCATCTTCTCTACCTATCCAAACCCACACATCACTGTAGGTCAGGCTTTCCTGGTGGAGATGGTGATTACGGCAGTGTTGATGGCGGTGATTATGGCACTGACTGACGACGGCAATGGTGTGCCTCGTGGTCCGCTGGCGCCGCTGTTAATTGGTCTGCTGGTTGCCGTGATTGGCGGTTCAATGGGCCCACTCACCGGCTTCGCACTGAACCCGGCACGTGACTTTGGTCCAAAACTGTTTGCCTTCATCGCCGGTTGGGGTGACGTGGCCTTTACCGGTGGCAAAGATATTCCTTACTTCCTGGTTCCGATTTTTGGCCCATTAGTGGGTGCCTGCCTCGGAGCCTTCGGTTACCGTTCACTGATTGGCCGTAACTTGCCTGTCAATGTGGCGGAAGCCAGCAAAACAGAAAAACCGGTCGCACGCGCTGAGCAGCGTAAAGCGTAAGTTTCATCGTTAATCATCAGGAAAATAAAATGACTACGACTGATAAAAAATACATTCTCGCGCTCGATCAGGGCACGACCAGCTCCCGTGCCGTGGTACTGGATCATGACGCGAACATCGTCGCCGTCTCACAGCGTGAATTTACCCAGATCTACCCGAAAGCGGGCTGGGTAGAGCATGACCCAATGGACATCTGGGCCTCACAAAGCTCAACGCTGGTAGAAGTGCTGGCTCATGCCGACATTCGCTCTGATGAAATTGCCGCGATTGGTATCACTAACCAGCGTGAAACCGCCATCGTGTGGGATAAAGAGACCGGTAAGCCAATCTACAACGCCATTGTCTGGCAGGATCCGCGTACTGCGGATTACTGTAACAAGCTGAAAAAAGAGGGTCTGGAAGAGTACATCCAGCACACCACCGGTCTGGTGATTAACCCGTACTTCTCCGGCACCAAAGTGAAGTGGATTCTCGACAACGTGGAAGGTGCGCGTGAGCGTGCAAAACGTGGCGAGCTGCTGTTCGGAACCGTTGATACCTGGCTGGTGTGGAAAATGACACAGGGCCGCGTACACATCACCGATCACACCAATGCCTCGCGTACCATGATGTACAACATCCACAAGCTGGAGTGGGATGAGCGCATGCTGGAGATCCTTGATATTCCACGCGAAATGCTGCCGGAAGTGAAAGGCTCTTCTGAAATCTACGGCCAGACCAACATCGGTGGTAAAGGCGGTACGCGTATTCCTATCGCCGGTATTGCAGGTGACCAGCAGGCAGCACTGTACGGCCAGCTCTGTGTGCAACCTGGCATGGCGAAAAACACTTACGGCACTGGCTGCTTCATGTTGATGAACACCGGTACCGAAGCGGTGACCTCCACCCACGGCCTGCTGACCACCATCGCCTGCGGCCCGCGCGGTGAAGTGAACTATGCACTGGAAGGTGCGGTGTTTATCGGCGGCGCGTCCATTCAGTGGCTGCGTGATGAGATGAAGCTGATCAGTGATTCAACTGACTCTGAATACTTCGCGCTGAAAGTGAAAGACACCAACGGCGTTTACATGGTGCCAGCGTTTACCGGTCTGGGCGCTCCATACTGGGACCCGTATGCGCGTGGTGCCATCTTTGGCCTGACGCGTGGTGCGAATGCTAACCACATCATCCGCGCGACTCTGGAATCCATCGCTTACCAGACGCGTGACGTACTGGAAGCCATGCAGAATGATGCGGGGACACGCCTGCAATCCCTGCGTGTTGATGGCGGTGCGGTTGCCAACAACTTCCTGATGCAGTTCCAGTCAGACATTCTGGGTACCCGCGTTGAGCGTCCAGAAGTGCGTGAGGTCACAGCATTAGGCGCCGCTTACCTGGCGGGCCTGGCGGTTGGCTTCTGGAGCGATCTGGAAGAAGTGCGTGCGAAAGCCGTGGTTGAGCGCGAGTTCCGCCCAAGCATTGAAACCACCGAACGTAACGTACGTTACGCCGGCTGGAAGAAAGCTGTGGCGCGCGCACAAGCGTGGGAAGACTCAGAGTAATACTCAACTGACCCGCGGCACCCTGCCGCGGGTTTTTCTCCCCGTCTCACTTTCCCCTCCGTGCTACACTGCTTGCCTGTTTTTTATCAGGTGCAACCATGAAACGAGAACTCGCGATTGAATTTTCCCGTGTGACCGAAGCCGCTGCGTTAGCGGGCTATCACTGGTTAGGACGCGGCGATAAAAATGCGGCTGACGGCGCAGCCGTTCACGCCATGCGCATTATGCTCAATACCATCGATATCGACGGCCAGATTGTGATTGGCGAAGGCGAAATCGATGAAGCCCCGATGCTGTATATCGGAGAAAAAGTCGGTACCGGCCGTGGCGACGCGGTGGATATCGCCGTAGACCCGATCGAAGGCACACGCATGACGGCCATGGGCCAGGCCAACGCGCTGGCCGTGCTGGCGGTGGGCGATAAAGGCAGCTTCCTGCACGCACCTGATATGTACATGGAAAAGCTGATTGTCGGACCGGGCGCACGTGGGGCCATCGATCTCAATCTGCCGCTGGAAACCAACCTCAAAAACATCGCTATCGCACTCGATAAACCCCTCAGCCAACTGACCGTCTCGATTCTGGCCAAACCCCGCCACGATGCGGTGATTGCGCAGTTGCAGCAGCTCGGCGTGCGCGTGTTTTCCTTCCCGGATGGCGATGTGGCCGCATCCATTCTCACCTGCATGCCAGACAGCGAAGTGGATGTGCTCTACGGTATCGGCGGCGCGCCAGAAGGCGTAGTGTCAGCGGCAGTGATCCGTGCGATGGATGGCGACATGCAGGCCCGCTTGCTGGCGCGTCACGACGTCAAAGGGGATAGCGAAGAGAATCGCCGTCTTGGCGAGCAAGAGCTGCAACGCTGCGCAGAGATGGGCATTAAAGCCGGAGAAGTGCTGAAGCTGGAGGAGATGGCGCGTAACGATAACGTGATTTTCGCGGCCACCGGCATCACCACCGGTGACCTGCTGAAAGGCATCACCCGCAACGGTAACATCGCCACCAGCGAAACCCTGTTGGTACGCGGCAAATCACGCACCATTCGCCGCATCCAGTCGATCCATTATCTGGATCGCAAAGACGCGGCGCTGCATCAGTTTATCCTGTAATCGCCTGTTTGCCGCTCTCAGGATGACGTGAGAGCGGCCACCAGCACAGCAACATCACCAGTGACGTCACAAACATCAGCATGCCAAGGCTGGACTGATCGTGCTGAGGTAACAGCGCGGATAGCCAGGCAATCACGCCTGAACCCAAATTCTGCAAGCCACCAATCAGCGCACCCGCACTGCCCGCTAACCAGGCATAGGGTTCCATTGCGCCAGAGGTCGCCAGCGGGAACAGCATACCGGCACCAAAGAAGAACAACGCGGCTGGCACCAGCAGCGTCCAGATATTCATGATGCCGAACCAGGCTGGGACCCACATCAATAAACCAGCCAGCAAGCAACTGTTGACGCCATACCACATCAGCGTGTGCCAGGATTTCTGCTCACGCCCGGCAAACCATGCGCCAAAGAACGCCGCCGGAATGGGCAGAATAAACAAAATACTGACGGTCAACCCATCAAGACCCAGCACACCTCCGAGCAGCACGCCACAGCTGGCCTCAAACACCGCGATGCCTGCCAGTGCGCCAATCAGCAGTAGCAGAAAGCGCACAAAATTGCCGTCACTGAGCAACGTGGCATAACGACGCAGGAACGGCGTAGCAGGCGTTTCAACGGGACGCGTTTCCGGTAACCAGCGCGCCATAGAGGCCGTTACGCCCACACACAGCAGCAGCAGGAAGGCGAAACAGGCGTGCCAGCCAAACAGATGCGTGAGCAATGCGCCTATCACCGGTGCCAGCAGTGGGCTGACCAAAATGCCCATATTCAGCAGACTGTTAGCCTGGCGCAGCGCAATACCCGAATAGAGATCGCGTGGCATGGTGCGCGCCATCACACCCGCCACGCCAGTCCCCAGCCCTTGCACAGCACTGCCGAGGACTAAAATGTGTAGCAAGGGTGCGAACATAGCGATCAACGCGCCCACGGCAAAGATCGTCATACCGATAAGGATCACCGGGCGACGACCAACACTGTCTGACAGTGGGCCGTAGATCAGCTGCGATCCGCCATAGGTCATCAGGTATGCGGCCATCACCTGCTGCATGGTGCCGCTGCGCACATTGAGCGCTTCCGCCATGTTGGCCATCGCCGGAACATAGATCGTTTGCGCCATCTGACCCACGGCCACTAAAACGATCAGCATGAATAACAGGAAGCGGTTTTGCGTTTTATTTTTCAACATGGAACAAAATGTCTGCCTGAGAAACAAAATTAAGACAGCATGAAAAAATGCCATCTGAAATGAATGGCGGCAAAAATATCAGGATTGAGTGACAAATCGAGAGGTGAGCGCAAAGTGGTTTACGCGCAGGCGGCAAGCTTATGTACCAGGCTTGTAAAGTGGTCGCTACAGTTGCTGATCTGTGCGCTCCATTTGTCGCTGAGAGCGCTTTGCCCGGCACAGGGCTGGAAATGAGCTGGCTGGCTGACGATGATAGTGACATGCCTGAATAATCAACAATAAGGAGCGATCATGGCAGAGTGGATCAATGCTGAAGTGAAAGAAGTGAAAAACTGGACCGACGCACTGTTCAGCCTGCGCGTTACCGCGCCCATTGATGCTTTCACCGCCGGGCAATTTGCCAAACTGGCGCTGGAGATTGACGGCGAACGCGTACAGCGCGCTTACTCTTATGTGAATGCCCCGCAGGATCCGCTGCTGGAGTTTTATCTGGTCACGGTACCGGAAGGTAAACTCAGCCCGCGTTTACAGGCATTACAGCCTGGCGATCAGGTGATGGTGACCAAAGAAGCCGCAGGATTTTTTGTGCTCGACGAAATTCCCGACTGCCGCACCCTGTGGATGTTGGCTACCGGCACCGCAATCGGTCCCTACTTGTCGATTCTGCAGCAAGGTGAAGGCCTGGAACGTTTTGACAATATTGTGCTGGTTCATGCCGCGCGCTATGCCGATGACCTGAGCTTTTTACCGCTGATGCAGCAGTTGCAACAGCGCTATCAGGGCAAACTGCATATCCAAACGGTGGTGAGCCGCGAAGAGATAGCCGGTTCACTGCACGGCCGTGTGCCACAATTGATTGAAAGCGGAGCATTAGAACGTGCCGTTGGCTTGCCGATGACAGCTGACACCAGCCACGTGATGCTGTGTGGCAATCCACAAATGGTGCGTGATACCCAGCAGTTGTTGAAAGAGTCGCGTGATATGCGCAAACATTTCAAACGCAAACCCGGTCATATGACCAGCGAACATTACTGGTGATAAGTGCGGTGTGATTAATGTCAGATTTTTCTCAGTGCGAGTTTTGACTTTGGTCGGTAAAAACCGTTCTAATCATGGGCTAAGTGAATGATTTAGGGCCGAAGCAATGAAGAACCTGCCAGTCGCGCTGCTTGTTAGCCTCGCACTGACATTTCCCGCCTGGGCGGAGGACGCACCTGCGCAGGATCGTAGCGATCATCTGCCTGCTGCGCCCTATTTGCTGGCGGGCGCGCCCACCTTTGATATGACCATCGCGCAGTTCCGCGAAAAATATAATGCGGCGAATCCAGAACTGCCGCTGCTGGAGTATCGCGCTATCGATAATCGCGACGACAAGAGCAACCTGACGCGCGCTGCCAGCAAAATCAGCGAAACGCTGTACGCTTCCACCGCACTGGAGCAAGGCACCGGAAAAATCAAAACGCTGCAAATCACCTGGCTACCGGTTCCAGGCCCTGACATGAAAGCCGCGCAGGCCCGCGCCATGGATTACATGACCGCCCTGCTGCGCTTTTTCGTGCCGGGATTGTCACCTGAAGACGGACGCAAAAAACTCGACTCCCTCCTTAATGCCGGTAAAGGCGTGCGCTATTTTGCTCGCACCGAAGGCGCACTGCGTTTTGTGGTGGCAGACAACGGCGACAAGGGTTTGACCTTCGCGGTTGAGCCGATAAAACTCTCGCTTGCTACCCCCTGATCACTCCGGCAAAAATGACGAAAAGCAAAGCCAGCGGCACATTTGATCTCTATACTGTCTGGCAGACATCGCTGCCCGATGGCAGCGCTATTTCATGAATCGCGTTATGCGGAGGAAAGAATGCGACATCCACTGGTTATGGGTAACTGGAAACTGAACGGCAGTAAGCACATGGCGGGCGAGCTGATCGAAGGTCTGCGCAAAGAGCTGTCAGGTGTTGAAGGTTGTGGTGTAGCGATTGCCCCACCGGCTATCTATCTTGACCTGGCAAAACACGCCATTTCCGGTAGCCACATTGCACTGGGTGCTCAGAACGTCGATGTTAACCTGTCAGGCGCATTCACCGGTGAAACCTCCGCAGACATGCTGAAAGACGTCGGCGCGAAATACATCATTATCGGCCACTCTGAGCGCCGTACTTACCACAAAGAAAGTGACGAGTTCATCGCGAAGAAATTTGCGGTGCTGAAAGCGGGTGGTCTGATTCCCGTCCTGTGCATCGGTGAAACCGAAGCAGAAAACGAAGCGGGCAAAACCGAAGAAGTGTGCGCACGTCAGATCGACGCGGTACTGGAAACTCAGGGTGCTGCTGCCTTTGAAGGCGTGGTTATCGCTTACGAGCCAGTCTGGGCGATCGGTACCGGTAAATCAGCCACCCCTGCACAGGCTCAGGCCGTGCACAAATTCATCCGTGACCACATCGCGAAGAAAGATGCGGCGATTGCTCAGCAGGTGATTATTCAGTACGGCGGTTCTGTTAACGATAAAAATGCGGCAGAACTGTTCACCCAGCCAGACATCGATGGCGCGCTGGTTGGCGGTGCATCACTGAAAGCGGACGCTTTCGCAGTTATCGTGAAAGCCGCTGCGGCAGCGAAAAACGCTTAAGCTGTAGGCTAAGGTCTTTTTACAGGTCGCCATTAATGGCGACCCTACGAAGAACCGCTCCGAATCTGTAGGGTGCGCATTCATGCGCACCTGAATTTCATTAATGCAAAATCTGGCATTGATGGTCCTGCAACTCTTCCGCCGAACCGCTATTCAACTTCAGCCAGTTCCGCTCCAACGCCAGTAACGCCAGGCGACCATCCGGTAACGCGACCAATGCCAGCCCATATTTCCCCATCTCACTGCGTGCATTTGGCACTTCTTCTGCCAGACGGATAAATGCGCTTTGTTGCGCCAGTTCAGCGGTCGAAAGCGTACGAATCAGATAATGATGTTTGCGCAGCGTAGCGGATTGCCACTGCTCGTTAAGTCGTGCCGTCATGCTATCCAACTGCTGCCGAATATCAGGACGTAAGCAGGAAATGTGGATGTGCAGCTGATTCTGCGAGCGACCATATTGCGCATTTATCGCCAGCGACAGTGCGCTATCATCAATCGGCGCACCGCGTTTTTTCGCCAGTAAACTGCGCTGCTGCCAGGCGGCAGCAAACAGATTCGGCGTAGTGGGTTCGAGAATGATGGGGCTTTCCATGCCGGTGATTTTCTCAATCGGCATCAGTAAAAACTGCAATGGCCCGTTGAGATCTTTTAACGTGACATAGCCCTGTGCAGTGTTGACCTGCTGGCAAGGGGCAGGATTGCCGCTCTTCGCCATATTGGGTACGCACTTCTCACTGATGATCTGCCATAACGCATTAGAATTTTTCTGGAAGTGAAAGGCACTGACGATCAGCCCCACTATCAATAGCAGCAACAACACGGTCAATAACTTCAGGGTACGACGACTTCCCTGCATGGCCTGGCCCTCTGTTCATCACCTGCCTGCATCCTCGCCTGCCGAATGGGTAAAGTCACGGACTTTTGCTGCCACGCAAAGCAAAACGGCCAGCGCAAGGCTGACCGTTTCAATTTAAAGATGATGCGATTACGGTTTCATCACCTGATCATAGCTGCCACCATCGGCGAAGTGGGTTTTCTGGGCCTGTGTCCAGCCACCAAACTTACTGTCGATCGTGAAGAGTTTGACCGGGGCAAAAGTACTGGCAAACTTCTTGGCCACTTCAGGATCGCGTGGACGATAGAAGTTTTCCGCCGCGATGGTCTGGCCTTCCGGTGAGTAAAGGTACTTCAGATACTCTTCGGCGACTTTGCGCGTGCCCTGCTCATCCACCACTTTATCCACCACGGAAACCGTTGGCTCAGCCAGAATCGACTCGCTCGGGGTGACAATTTCAAATTTATCTTTACCCAGCTTATTCACCGCCAGATAGGCTTCGTTTTCCCAGGCAATCAGCACATCGCCAATACCACGTTCAACAAAGGTATTAGTCGCGCCGCGCGCGCCAGAATCCTGCACTTCCACATTCTTGAAAAGCGCTTTCACATAAGCCAGAGCCTTGGCCTGATCGCCATTATTTTGGTCCAGTGCCCAGCCCCATGCGGCCAGATAGTTCCAACGTGCGCCGCCAGAGGTTTTCGGGTTCGGGGTGATCACCGAGACTCCAGGCTTGATCAAATCGTTCCAGTCATGGATGCCCTTCGGGTTGCCTTTGCGTACCAGGAACACGATGGTTGAGGTGTAAGGTGCGGAGTTATCAGGCAGGCGTTTGATCCAGTTTTTATCGATACGACCTCGGTCAGCAATGGCATCTACGTCAGACTGCAGCGCCAGCGTCACCACATCGGCACGAATGCCGTTGATGACTGAGGTTGCCTGCTTACCTGAACCGCCGTGCGACTGGCGAATCACCACGTTGTCGCCGGTCTCTTGCTTGTAGTGTGCGCTAAACGCTTTGTTGTACTGCTCGTACAACTCACGCGTTGGATCGTAAGAAACGTTTAACAGCTGGATATCCTTTGCCAAAACACTGGTTGAAGCCAGTAACAGGGTGACACCAATACTCCACTTGTTCATTGCTTGCTCTCCCGAAGTCGTTATAGAACAAGACTGACACAAACCAATCCATAGATTAAAGAATTAAAAAAGAGTGTTTATAACTTAGGGGAATATAAGGGTGCGCAAAAAAGGGCGCGATGAAGGTCGCGCCCTGATGCAGTTTGATTAGTAGAGTTTTTTCGCGGTGTCGAGCCAATCGCGTTTGAACGGACGCTTCATGTTCTCAATCGCATCGATGATGTCGTGGTGCACCATCTTCTCATTTTGGATACCGACACAACGGCCGCCGTAACCCTGCAACAGCAGTTCAATAGAGTAAGCACCCATGCGAGAAGCCAGAATCCGGTCATAGGCACATGGCGCGCCGCCACGCTGAATGTGACCAAGTACGGTGGCACGGGTTTCGCGTTTGGTTTCCGCTTCAATGTAATGTGCCAGGTCGTCGATATCACAGATGTGCTCAGTGATCGCCACAATGGCGTGCTTTTTACCTTTAGCGATACCGGCTTTAATCTCTTCCACCAGCTCTTCGCGGGTGTAAGGGATTTCCGGCAGCACGATAAATTCGCAACCGCCAGCAATCGCGGCAGCCAGGGTAAGATCACCGCAGTAACGACCCATCACTTCAACGATAGAGATACGCTGGTGTGAAGATGAGGTGTCGCGCAGACGGTCAATCGCTTCCACCACGGTCTCCAGTGCGGTGAAGTAACCAATGGTGTAGTCGGTTCCAGCCACGTCGTTATCAATGGTGCCAGGCAGACCAATACACGGGAAGCCCATTTCAGTCAGACGCTTGGCACCCATGTAGGAGCCGTCACCGCCAATCACCACCAGCGCATCAATGCCGCGCTTTTTCATGTTCTCAATCGCGACCTGGCGAACGTCCTCATTACGGAAATCCGGGAAGCGCGCAGAGCCAAGGAAAGTGCCGCCACGGTTGATCATGTCTGATACGCTGTAGCGGTCGAGGTTGATCATGCGATCTTCATACAATCCCAGATAGCCGTCGTAGATACCAAAAACTTCAAGGCCTTCACTCAGCGCGGAACGGACAACTCCGCGAATGGCTGCGTTCATGCCTGGGGCGTCACCGCCGCTGGTCAGTACTCCGATTTTTTTGATCATGACAACCTCTGGATTGTTCAAAACTAAGGATTATTCCTGCCTGCCGACCGGTGTAAACCCATTCACGATCGTGCGGCTTAATAGTTGCAGATAGTATATCAAAGGCTTGATGCTGAATTGATTCAGGTCAGACAAGTTTTCGCTAATTTTTTACAGAGTTGTTAGCGTTACGTCATTTTTATCACGCAACGCCATGATATTTAACCGCTAAAACTGAAAAAAACCTTGCTGATTTTCAGGCACCACCGAACAGGGATCCTGATGAATGATCACGTCAGAACCGGGAAATTTTTGCCGCAATGCTTGCTCAATCTGATCGGCCACCTGATGCGCCTGCAGCAACGGTAAGTGATCATCCATTTCCAGGTGCAGCTGTATAAAACGCGTCGGCCCAGACTGACGTGTACGTAACGCATGCGCACCACGCACGCCTGGCCAGTCACTGACTACATCAATAATTGCCTGTTTTTCCTCTTCCGGCAACGCGCGATCCAGTAGCGATTGCACCGCTTCATAGCCCATACGTAATGCGTTATAGAGAATGTAGACGCCGATCCCTAAGGCGAATAACGCATCTGCCCTGACAAAACCATAGCTGCTTAACACCAGGGCGACCAGAATCGCGCCGTTCATCACCACATCGGATTGATAGTGCAGCATATCCGCTCTAATAGCCTGGCTACGTGTGCGCCTGACAACCCAGCGCTGGAACGTCACCAACAACAGCGTTGAGAACAGAGCAACCACCGTCACCACAATGCCTACCAGCGGCGAATGCAGCGTATTGGGTGACGCAAGATGCTGAATACCGGTGAGGAAGAGAAACAGGGCAGAACCGGAGATGAACATGCTCTGAGCCAGCGCTGCCAGCGACTCCGCTTTACCGTGACCAAAGGTATGATCATCATCGGCTGGCTGTAATGAATAGCGCACCACCAACAGGTTGGTGAGTGATGCGGCAATATCGACCAGTGAATCAACCAGCGCGGCCAACATGCTGACTGAACCGGTTAGCCACCAGGCGAAAACTTTGACGATTAACAGCAGTGTCGCCAGTGTCGTTGCTGCCAGCGCAGCTCGGTTGACGAGTTTTGCATAGGAGGGATCCATGCCTTGCCTCATGAAAGCGCACGCTAAAGCGCCACGCCGTGGTTAAATCATGGCTAAAGTTTATCATCGGCCAGCTTAAGCTGCGTGGATTGATATTAAGTTAATGATGCGTCAGCGCAATGACAGGCAAAAAAACCCCGCCATCATGGCGGGGAAGACAGGGATGGTGTCTATGGCAAGGAAAACAGGGATACTATGTTACTGGTTACTGCTGGTACTACTCACTGCATGCAGCGGTGATGATGGCTGCAATCCGGAGAGCTGACGCATATTCTTGAGACGCCGCTCATAATTCTGCTGCAATAACGCTTGCTGTGCAGGCGTAAGCAGGTGATACATCTGGTTACGAACCCGAGCCATCTCAACTTGCAGTTCAACCTGCGCGCGGGCTTGTTTTTCTGCCTGCTGGCGGATGGCCGATTCGTTAAATTTGTCTGCAATGACAAGGTCATGCATAGTTTCAATGTCCTGAACGCTCAATACGGGGCGTTCGTGTCGCGCTTGCTGCATCAGGTCTCGCATCTGTTGCCGCTGTTGTTCAGTCAGCTCAATGCCATCGAACATGTGGCTTTGCGGATTTTGCGTCATACTGCCTGTCGTCAATCCGCTGTACTGATGCATCTCGTCAATCGTCGTCGTGTCTGCTGCTTCTGCGCTGGCGTGACTGAGAACCATCGCTGAGGCAATGACGACGGCGGTTAAGTAGCGCATCGTTTACTCCCAGTTCGTTCCGTTTTGCGATTCAACGAGAGCTAGTGTACGGCGATGGCTGCAAACATCCGTCAGGGGGTGTAAAACTACGTAAAGCGTTGGATTGCAGGTCATGGAACACGGTATTTTGCCTGCGGAGGGCAATAAAAAATGAATAAAATCCTGTTGGTTGATGACGACCGCGAATTAACTTCGCTGCTTAAAGAACTGCTTGAAATGGAAGGTTTTGAGGTGATTGTCGCCGGTGATGGCGAGCAGGCGCTCAACCTACTGGACAACACCGTTGACTTGTTATTGCTCGACGTCATGATGCCGAAAAAGAACGGTATCGATACGTTGAAAGAATTACGCCAGCAACATCAGACTCCGGTCATTATGCTGACCGCGCGTGGCAGTGAGTTAGATCGCGTTCTCGGCCTTGAGCTGGGCGCGGACGACTATCTGCCAAAACCGTTTAACGACCGCGAACTGGTAGCGCGTATCCGTGCTATTTTGCGCCGTTCAAACTGGAGCGAACAGCAACAGCAGCATGACAACAGCTCGCCAACGCTGGAAGTGGATTGTTTACGCCTGAATCCCGGTCGCCAGGAAGCCAGTTTCGATACTGAAACACTGGATCTTACGGGTACCGAATTCACCCTGCTTTATTTGCTGGCACAGCATTTGGGTCAGGTGGTTTCGCGCGAACATCTAAGCCAGGAAGTACTGGGCAAACGCCTGACGCCGTTTGACCGTGCCATTGACATGCATATCTCTAACCTGCGTCGTAAATTGCCGGAACGTCGTGATGGTCATCCGTGGTTTAAAACTCTGCGCGGACGCGGCTATCTGATGGTTTCGGCATCATGATTGGAAGTTTGACCACCCGCATCTTCGCCATCTTCTGGCTCACGCTGGCGTTGGTGTTGATGCTGGTTTTGATGGTGCCCAAACTCGACTCACGCCAGATGACATCGCTGCTGGAAAGTGAGCAACGACAGGGCACCATGATTGAACAACACGTTGAAGCTGAACTGTCACAAGACCCGCCTAACGATTTGATGTGGTGGCGTCGGCTATTTCGCGCCATCGATAAATGGGCCCCGCCGGGGCAACGTTTATTGCTGGTCACCAGTGAAGGCCGCGTCATCGGCGCTCAACACAATGAAATGCAGGTGATCCGTAACTTTATCGGCCAGGCAGATAACGCCGATCATCCGCAGAAGAAGAAGTATGGTCGCGTGGAAATGGTCGGCCCCTTCGCCGTGCGCGATGGCGAAGACAATTACCAGCTTTACCTGATTCGACCTGCCACCAGTTCGCAGCTGGATTTTGTTAACCTGTTATTTGATCGACCTTTACTGCTGCTGATTGTCACGATGCTGATCAGCTCGCCACTGCTGTTATGGCTGGCGTGGAGCCTGGCTCGCCCGGCACGCAAACTGAAGTATGCGGCCGATGAAGTAGCAAGCGGTAACTTACGCCAGCATCCTGAACTGGAATCCGGCCCACAGGAGTTTCTCGCCGCAGGATCGAGCTTCAACCAAATGGTGAGTGCGCTAGAACGTATGATGACTGCTCAACAGCGCCTGCTGTCTGACATCAGCCATGAACTGCGCACGCCGCTTACGCGCCTTCAGTTGGCCACAGCGCTGCTGCGTCGTCGTAACGGTGAAGGTAAAGAGCTACAACGTATCGAAACGGAAGCACAGCGCCTGGATGGCATGATTAACGATCTGCTGGTGCTGTCGCGCACGCAACACAAAAATGCGCTGGTGAGTGAAGCGATGAAGGCAAACCAGCTTTGGAATGGCGTGCTGGAAGACGCCAAATTCGAAGCAGAGCAGATGGGTAAAACCATGGATGTGCCTTACCCGCCTGGCCCATGGCCGCTCTATGGCAACCCGCATGCGCTGGAGAGTGCGTTGGAAAATATCGTGCGTAATGCGTTGCGCTATTCCCACAACCACATCAGTGTCAGCTTCTCAGTAGATATTCAGGGTATCACTGTCCACGTCGATGATGATGGCCCAGGCGTCAGTGCCGAGGATCGCGAACAGATTTTCCGTCCGTTTTATCGCACAGATGAAGCGCGCGATCGTGAATCCGGTGGCACCGGTTTAGGTCTGGCGATTGTTGAAACGGCCGTCCAGCAACACCGAGGTTGGGTGAAAGCGGATGACAGTCCACTGGGGGGCCTGCGTCTTACGCTGTGGTTACCGCTGTACTCCGCTCGCCAATAATTTGCTATGCTTCGGCCCTCGTTTCCGGGGGCCTTATGCTGAACATCGTTTTATTTGAACCTGAAATCCCGCCAAATACCGGCAATATCATCCGCCTCTGTGCGAACACCGGCTTTCAGTTGCATCTGATTGAGCCGCTGGGCTTTGCCTGGGATGATAAACGCCTGCGCCGTGCCGGGCTGGACTATCACGAATACACCTCGCTGAAGAAACACGCCAATTATGCGGCGTTTCTCGCGTCAGAAGCCCCACAGCGACTCTTTGCCTTGACCACTAAAGGGACACCGGCACACAGCGCGGTAAGTTATCAGAAAGGGGATTATTTGCTGTTTGGTCCAGAAAGCCGTGGATTACCGGCAGAGATTCTTAATGCGCTGCCTGCAGAGCAGAAGATCCGCATTCCGATGATGGCGGAAAGTCGCAGTATGAACCTTTCAAATGCGGTATCGGTGGTGGTGTATGAAGCGTGGCGCCAGCTTGATTACAGTGGCGCACTGATCAAAAGCTAGATGCCGTCGCCGTATTCAAAACCGGCGCCATTGAAGAGTTGATCCATATCCATTGATGGCTTATCACTGGTGGGTTTGCCGACGATGCGCGCCGGTACGCCTGCCGCTGTGGTATGCGGGGGGACGGGTTGCAAGACGACCGACCCGGCGCCAATTTTCGCGCCGCGTCCCACTTCAATATTGCCCAGAATCTTGGCGCCCGCCCCAATCATCACGCCTTCACGGATCTTCGGATGGCGATCGCCGCTGGTTTTACCGGTACCGCCTAACGTCACCGACTGCAAAATCGACACGTCGTTTTCCACCACCGCCGTTTCACCAATGACGATGCCCGTTGCATGGTCGAGCATGATGCCGCGACCAATACGTGCAGCCGGGTGAATATCCACGGCGAAGGAGACTGAGATTTCATTCTGCAGGTAAACAGCCAGAGCGCGACGCCCCTCTTTCCACAGCCAGTGGCCAATGCGATAGGCTTGCAACGCATGGAAGCCTTTCAGATAGAGCAGAGGTGTGGAATATTTATCGACGGCCGGGTCACGCATACGCACTGCCTGGATATCATAAGCCGCTGAGACAATCATCTCTGGGTCTTCACGATAGGCTTCTTCAACGATCTCGCGCACGGCGATAGCAGGCATAATCGGGTTCGCCAGTTTGTTCGCCAGCATGTAGCTCAGCGCACTGCCGAGGTTCTCATGCTTAAGCAATGTCGCGTGATAAAAACTGGCCAGCATGGGTTCACAATCAGCCAGCGCTCTGGCTTCAGCTTTGATGTTGTTCCAGACCAGTTCTAACTCTTCTGACGACATTGCTCTGTGCTCCCGATAAAAAAGCGCCTGAGAGGCGCTGCAGGTGGTTTAGCTGGGCATCCGGCTTCAGCTTTGGCTGTTTTCGTCCTTCCTTGCACGGCCAAGTAAACTCAATGCTGCCTCTCGCGCCGATTTTTCGCAATACAAGACCTGATAAATCTGCTCAGTTATCGGCATCTCGACACCCATTCGTGCCGCCAATACTTTGACTTCTTTAGTGTTTCGATAACCTTCTACAACTTGTCCGATAATGCGTTGTGCCTCATCAACGCTCTCACCCTGCCCCAGCATCATGCCAAAACGACGGTTGCGTGATTGATTATCGGTACAGGTCAGCACTAAATCGCCTAGTCCCGCCATCCCCATAAAAGTGGTGGGATCAGCACCTAACGCAGCTCCCAGGCGGCTCATTTCTGTCAGGCCACGCGTGATGAGCGCGGTTCGGGCGTTAGCGCCAAAACCGATACCATCAGAAATGCCAGCGCCAATGGCGATCACGTTTTTCACGGCACCGCCAAGTTGCACACCGATGAAGTCCGGATTGTTATAAACGCGGAAGCTTTTACCGCAGTGCAGTTTTTGCTGCAGATCGTCAGCGAATTGCGCATCCGTAGCTGCCAGCGCAATGGCGGTTGGCAATCCTGCCGCAAGTTCTTTCGCAAAGGTTGGCCCGGAAATCACTGCCAGCGGAATGCTATCGCCCAGAATTTCACGTGCGACATCCTGCAATAAACGCCCGGTTTCTTTCTCCAGGCCCTTAGTTGCCCACACAATGCGAGAATCCGCGCGCAGATGTGGCTTAAGCTGAGTCAGCACGTCGCCAAAAACATGGCTGGGCACGACCACAAGCAGATCGCGGCTGGCATTAACGACTGTCGCCAGATCGGCCTCAGGGGCAAGATTATCGGGGAAAGGAACATCGGGCAGGAAAGCGGTATTGCATCGGTCAGCTTTGAGCTGCGCCACGCTTTGTGGGTTGTGGCCCCAAAGTAATACCGGATGGCCGTTGCGGGCCAGAGTGATGGCCAATGCGGTGCCGTACGAGCCGGCACCGATGACGCTAATAGAAGCGTTAAGTGTAGTCATCAGGCATCCTGACGTGGCGCTTCGCCTTCACCTTGCTGCTGCAGATAGTTCATGAACAGGGCATCAAAGTTAACTGGCGCCAGATTGAGCTGCGGGAAAGTACCACGCGATACGAGGCTGGTGATGCACTCACGCGCATAAGGGAACAGAATGTTCGGGCAGTAAGCACCCAAGCAATGCGCCATCTGCGTACCTTCAATACCGCCGATAGTGAAGATACCTGCCTGCTGTACTTCACACAGGAACGCGGTGTCTTCACCCACAGTTGCGGTCACAGTCACACGCAGAACGACTTCGTACACTTCATCAGCCAGCTGAGACGAAGCTGTGTCCAGATCCAGCTTCACTTCAGGTTCCCACTCTTTCTGGAAAACCTGAGGGGCATTTGGCGCTTCGTAAGAAACGTCTTTGGTATAGACACGTTGAATCTGGAACTGCATTTCGTTAGTAGAATGTTCTGACATGTGACTAAATCCTGTGAGTTAAATTGTCTTATCGAGAAATTATGCCTGGAGTAAGGGATCCAGTCCCTGACGCCCATCCAGCGCGTAAAGATCGTCACAGCCACCAATGTGCTGCGCATCAATAAAAATTTGTGGAACCGTTGTACGCCCGCTGCGTTGGATCATTTCTTCACGTTTCGTCGCGTTCCCATCAATAGGAATCTCCTTGAACGACACGCCTTTTTGATCCAGCAACGCCTTTGCTCTGTGGCAATACGGGCAGGTCACTTTGGTATAAATCTCTACATTAGCCATGCGGATACCTCAGGGAATTATTTACCGCGTACCAGCGGCAGATTTTCACCACTCCAGCCGCTCACGCCATCTTTCAGCACGGAAACGTTCTCAAAACCTGCGGCACTCAATTTCGCTGCCGATTCACCCGCACTTTGACCGGTGGCACATACCACAATTATGGGCTGTGACTTGTGCTTTTCCAGATCGGCAAAGCTGCCTTTTTTAATATCAGCGGCGGCAACGTTAATCGCCCCTGAAATGTGTCCTTTGCGATAGTCATCGCGCGAGCGCACGTCTACAACCACCGCGTCCTCTTTGTTAATCAGGTGGGTTGCTTCGCCACGGCTGATGGTTTTTATCTTAGAGAACATTCCTTTAACGGTGGTCACAATCACCAGAACGAGTAAAACAACCCATGCCAGACTAAGGATGGTGTGATTGCTTGCAAACTGCATAATATCTTGCATGAGGGGTAATGACTCCAGACCGGGCTAATTAAGCTAAAACAAGGGTTCTGAGTATACCTGCGCCACTTCTCATGTACAGTCGTGAAGCGGGCAGAGTTACGATTTGTGCGTCATTTTCCAAAAAAAGTGTTCTAATCGCAAAATTAAGACAAAGTTAATGCCAGTAAGCTCGGCACGGACATCTTTCGTTAAGCAAAACCCGCCCGGGATAACTGGTAAGCGGCTGTTCATCGTGGAATAATTATCGACTATGAAGGGAAAAGCGACCGTTACACACACAAGGACTCGCCACAACGGCCCAGCGCATCCGTTGTTATTTCGCTGGTCCGAAATCTCCCGAAGCCTGCTCTGTGCGGGCGCGCTGTTGTTGCCGATTGCCGCTCACAGCGCGGATGACAGCAAAACGCAGCTGAAATCCATTCAGCAAGATATCGCCGAGAAAGAAAAGAGCGTCAAAGCGCAGAAACTGCAGCGCAGCAAACTCCTTGACCAACTGCAAAGCCAGGAAAAAGTGATTGCTCAAGCCAGCCGTCAATTGCGCGAAACGCGTAATAGTCTGACCGCGCTAAACGGCGAAATCGCACAGATAACCACCTCTATCTCTCACCTGGAAAAACAGCAGGCCCAGCAGGAAAAATTGCTGGCGCAACAGCTGGATGCGGCGTTCCGTCAGGGGCAGCACAATGGTTTGCAATTGCTGTTAGGTGGTGAAGAAGCGCAGCGCAGTGAACGTATTCTGGCTTATTTCGGCTATCTCAATGCCGCACGTCAGAAAAACATCGACGATCTCAAACAAACCCAGCAGCAGCTCGCGGAACAGCGCCAGGCATTACAAGGCAAACAGGAACAGCAGAAATCGCTGTTGTCACAGCAGCAGACACAGCAAACCAAGCTGGAAACCGCTAGTGCAGCACGCAAGAAAACGCTGACGGTGCTGGAAAGCTCGCTGGAAAAAGATCAAGCCGATCTGGTCGAAATGCGGGAAAACGAAAGCCGCCTGCAAGATAAAATTGCCAAAGCAGAACGTGAAGCACGTGAGCGTGCGGAACGCGAAGCGCGCGAGGCAGAGAAAGTTCGCCAACGCCAGGCGCAGGCAAAAGCCAAAGGTTCCAACTATCAGCCCACGCAGAGCGAGCGTGAACTGATGGCACGTACCGGCGGACTTGGCAGGCCTGGAGGTCAAGCTCTGTGGCCGGTCAACGGACGCATAGAACATCGCTTCGGCGAATCCATGCAGGGCGAACTGCGCTGGAAAGGTCTGGTGATTGATGCACCAGAAGGTACAGAAGTGAAAGCCATCGCCGATGGACGCGTACTGATGGCCGACTGGCTGCAAGGCTACGGTCTGGTTGTGGTGCTGGAACATGGTAAAGGCGACATGAGTCTTTATGGCTACAACCAAAGTGCGCTGGTGAGCGTCGGTACTCAGGTGAAGGCAGGACAGCCTATCGCCTTAGTGGGTACCAGTGGCGGCCGCGGCACGCCTTCGCTCTACTTTGAAATCCGACGCCAGGGAAAGGCCGTCAATCCACTACCGTGGTTAGGAAGATAAGTGTTGTTTCAGCCCCGAAAGCTTTCAATCGCGCTCTGTGCGCTGTTTTTGTCACTTTCTGCTCAGGCCGGCAAACTTTCGATAGTCATCGACGACTTCGGTTACCGGCCTGTAGAAGAGAACAAAGTGTTGCAAATGCCAGCGGCGATTTCCGTCGCTGTACTTCCCAATGCACCGCACGCGCGTGAAATGGCGACCAAAGCCCATCAGGGCGGCCATGAAGTGTTGATCCATCTGCCCATGGCACCGCTCAGTAAGCAGCCACTGGAGAAAGACACCCTCACCCCGGAAATGAGTAGCGAGGAAATCGCCCGCATCATTCGCGATGCGACGGGTAAAGTCCCATTCGCCGTGGGTCTGAACAACCATATGGGCAGCAAAATGACCTCAAGCCTGCCTGGCATGCAGAAAGTGATGCAGGTACTTAATCAATACAATTATTACTTTCTTGATAGCATGACGATTGGCAACAGCCAGTCCATTCCAGCCTCGCAGGGCACGCACGTTAAAGTACTCAAACGGCGGGTATTTCTTGATGACAGCCAGAATGAAGCTTCGATTCGTGAGCAATTCACTCGTGCCGTGAAGCTGGCACAACGTGATGGCTATGCCATTGCGATTGGGCATCCGCATCCGACCACGGTTCGCGTGTTGCAACAGATGCTGCCATCACTGCCTGGCGATATCACCTTGGTACGCCCAAGCCAGCTGCTGAATGAGCCATTGCATCAGGGATCTGGCCCATCCTCTCAGCCAGCAAAACCGCGGCCCACCAAGTTCCATGCGCCGGGTGTGTGTAAGGTGAGTAAGCCGCTGCCGCCAGTACCACAAAGCCGTGCGGTGGATCTGATTATCGAGCATGTTTCAGAAAGCAAACTAATCAAACAGTTAGGTTCGCTTTTCTAAGCTAAATGTCAACGACATGAAAAATTAACGTCAGTCCCATTCGGGACTGGCGTTTTTTTCGTTATGATAACGAAATTATTTCCCAGCATTGATGTCAAATTTGCCAGGTTCTTAGGGTTAATCGGATTAATGAAAAAGATTTGGAAAATAAATTTAATCAATAACGTACTGAGTTTGCATGCCAGACTGAGTCAGATTGATAAAAATAAGCAGCCGTTAAGTTCAAATCATGAATTTGAACGCATTGTTATTTTCTCAACGACTGCATTAGGGGATTTACTCTTCAACACCCCAGCCATTAAAGCCATAAAACGCCGTTACCCTGCTGCCAAACTTATGCTGGTATCCAGTGATAAAAACCGCGATCTGGTCGAAAAAAGTGAATGGTTTGATCAAGTCGCTATCTGGGATAATAAAATTGTTCGTGCACCGAACTTGATTAGAAAAATACGTCGATTCCAACCAGACTTAACATTACTTTTACATTCAAGCCTGGGTTACGATATTTTATGCTCCCGGCTGGGTGGTTCAAAGTATATCCTTCGAGATAACTTTCGCCACGACAAACCGGTATTTAACCATTGGCTGGATAAATATTCGACCAGCGTAGATGGCCATATCATTCAACGCAAAATGGATTTAATTAGCGTTTTAGGCTGTGATCCGGCCGATATTAAAATGCAGTTTCCGATTGCGGTTAATAAAACGCCGCGCAGCGCTCTGAGTCCAACCATTGGTTTTCAGATGGGGGCATCAGGTAAAAATCGCTGCTGGCCTGTTGAGCATTTTGCTCAATTAGCAGAACGTATTTTCACTGACATTGATGACTCGAAAGTGATATTGACAGGTGCAGGACAAGACCAGCCGATTGAAAAAGAGTTCTTCAAAATATTGCCTGAAAAATATCACACCCGAGTGACGTCCTACATTGGAAAAACCCGTCTTCCAGCGCTGATTGAACTTATCAATTCGATCGATGCATTAGTCACCGGTGACACCGGTCCACTGCATATTGCCATTACAGCCCAAACGCCGACAGTGAGCCTGTACGTCAGCGCAAACCCACGGCATACAGGCCCGTATCAGGATTTATCGATTCATAAAACGATTCGTATTGAACCGGAAGCAGGCGACGATGCGATTTACCCATTGCGGAAAATCAGCGTCGATACCGTTTTGCAGGAATTGAAGATGGTGATTAAAAAATAATTTCAATGCCAGGTTAAGTTAATAACCTGGCAGATTATTTCTGAGGAAAAAGCACATCCGGTGTGATTTTTTCAAAAATATCATCACCTAATCCACTATTTAAACACAGATTATAGGTTTTGATATTTGCGCGCCCCAACTCTTTACTCGCATGCAGAAAAGCAGGTCTGATAATACTTTCGAAATTAGAAGAGAGAAAACTGGGTAATTTATCTCCCTCACTTTCATAAAACCTTGGCGCGTCAAAGTTATTCATATCGACACCGGCCAATAAGATGCGATGAGCACCTAACCACGCTGCAATTTGCAGAGCCCAATAGGCAACGGTACCTGCATCGAAAATCCCCTGACGGATATCCCATGAAAATCCTGCACGGGGTTCAGTGGGGAATATTTTAATGCCGTTTTTTTCCCGGTAATACCGCTCGTAGTCATAGGGCATAACCTTTTCACGGAACACCTTGAAGCTGAGATCTTCGATAATTGCCAATCGACACTGGATGTCGTTTAACAACACGCTCTTAAGCATGTCGTTCAAACAGTGCACAGTGGTGAAAAGCACTAAATTTTTGTCCGCCAGCACGTCCTTAACCAGATTTGCACGTTGCTTAACAAACCCACGATCCACAATGACATAATAAGAAAACCTAACATTATTACGTAAATGATAGGCCCCATTAACACCAATAAAAGTGGTATCGGACAGCTTTTGCAAATCCAGTGAATTGATGGACGGCCCTGTGGCGAGAATGGTCACATCGCCAGACACCTTCGCATGAAGATCACTCAGATTTTCCAGGGGAACATTTTTTCTGCAGTAGGATAATTTCTGAATATGATCTTCATCTGCACGTTGAATCGCAATATACGGCCAAAAGTTTTCGTTGTGCCGCATAACCCTGGCATGGGTATAACGATACAGTTGCTTGAAGATCGAATCCATTCAGAGTAATTCCCGCAATTTATCCATTACCCTGTTGGCAGAAATTGCCTGCATGGTGCCATCTTCACCGCGTAGTTCATGCTGATTTTGACCATAGCCACCAATTAAGCCTGGATCGGTTGGCCCAAAGAGCGTGATATTGGGCCGGTCCAGCGCGGCTGTCAGGTGACTCAAGCCGGTATCCACAGAGACCACCGCGCGCGCGCCTGCTAACTGCTGCGCAACCTGTTCCAGCGTAAGCTTTGGCAGCACCTCAACATGTGTAAACCCCTCAGCCATTCTTAATGCACGCTGATGCTCATGCTCTGCCCCCCAAGGAAGCTTTATTTTCAGGCCCGTTGGCTGTACCAGCTCAATCAGTTCACGCCAGTGCGATTCCGGCCAGTGTTTGTTGTCACGCGTGGTCGCGTGCAGGAACACCAGGTACTGATGTGCATCCTGGGGCAGCGTGGAGAGGAAATGTCGGGCAATTGCATAGTCGCCTTGCGTAGCCGGTTTTTCATATCCAAGGCTTTTGGCAAACAGTTCCCGCGTTCGTTCAACGGCATGCTGTTGCTTATTAATTTCATGACGTTTGTCATACCACCAGCTGGCAAAAGGCTCACGGGCACTCCGGCTGTCTTGCCCGTGTTTGATCCCCTTAGCCAAGCGCGTGACCAGCGCAGCACTTTTGATCAGGCCTTGCGCATCAATGATCACGTCATACTCACGCGATTGCAGATCACGCTTGAAGAGCACACGCTCTTCGCGCTGCTGGCTGCCAAACCAGTGTTTACGCCAGCGGCGAATGGCTACCGGCAGGACTTTATCCACTGCTGGGTGCCAGCCAGGGATTTGAGCGAAGTTCTCTTCCACTGCCCAATCAAAACGGATGCCCGGCATGGCCTGCATCGCATCGGTGAGTGCAGGTAAGGTATGCAGCACGTCTCCCATTGAGGAGGTTTTAACAATCAAAACGTGCATGGCTACTCCCGCACCGGCTGCAGCAGCGCACTCAGTTCCTGATGAACACGAGCAGGCTGAATATCAATTAAACTCTGGTGATAGCCTTCTTCGGCATCACCCTTACGCACTTTGTGATAGCCCGTGATCAAACGAATAACGCGAGCCTGATGAGACAATGGCGGCGTGAAATCCGGGCTGCTTGGGCCATACAACGCCACAAGTGGGCGATTAAGCGCGGCAGCAATATGCATTAAGCCAGAGTCATTACTGACAACAGCAGCACAGTGAGCAATCAAAATAACGGCCTGCTCCAACTGCGTGTCACCGGCCAGATTTTTGCAGTGTGCACGCGCGTCGTCTGATAGCGTTTGCACAATAGTGTCACCGGTTTCACGATCCTTCGCCGAGCCGAACAGCACAACCTGATAGCCTTCACCAATCAGTTGTTCCGCTAAGGCAGCATAGTGGTAATGCGGCCAGCGCTTTGCCGGGCCAAATTCAGCCCCTGGGCAAAACCCAATAACCGGACGATCGGCGGACAGTGAAAATTGCGCGGCCGTCATGCGCTTTTCTTCATCATCTACGCGCAGTTGCGGCCAGAGCAAGGGCTGCGGTAACTGCTGGGCAGAAGATACTGGCTGGTCATAACCCAGCGCCACATAACGCTCGACCATCAGCGGAAATGCTGGCTTATCCAATACGCGTACATCATTCAGCAAGCCATAACGCATCTCACCACGCCAACCGACGCGGCGTTTAATTCCGGCAAAAAACGGCACCAGCGCCGATTTAAACGAGTTAGGCAGCACATAAGCGCGATCATAGCCACTGGCGCTGAGGGATTTCCCCAAACGACGCCGCTCACCCAGCGCTAAAGCACCATGGCCGAGCGGCATCGCCAACGCCTGATTGACCTCTGGCATGCGTGACAGTAAAGGCCGACACCAGGCCGGCGCCATCACATCAATCACCGCATCTGGATGCTCAGCCTTGAGCGTGCGATAGAGGCTTTGCGACATCATCATATCGCCGACCCAGGATGGGCCAATAACCAGAATTTTCATCGCTGGTGCCGGTTTCCTTATGCGTTACGATTCAGCCATACCATGTATTCACCCACACCCTGCGCGACAGTTTTGAACGGCTTGTCGTAACCCGCTGCACGCAGGTTGGTGAGATCGGCTTGGGTGAAGGCCTGATAGCGACCCTTCAGCTTGTCTGGGAAGGGAATATATTCAATCTGGCCCTTCTGATGGAAATTCAGTACCGCATCCGCCACTTCCTGGAAGGATTCCGCGCGACCCGTGCCGCAGTTATAGATACCCGAAATGCCGTTCTCCCAGCACCACAGGTTAACCGCAACCACATCATCAACGTGGATGAAGTCACGGCGGAAATCGTCGCTGCCTTCAAACAGTTTCGGATTTTCACCGCCGCCGATCTGGGTGTTGAGGTGGAAAGCCACGCTGGCCATGCTGCCTTTATGCCCTTCACGTGGACCGTATACGTTAAAGTAACGGAAACCACACACCGGCGAATTCGCCTCTGGCAAAATCTGACGCACATAGTGGTCAAACAGCATTTTTGAGTAGCCATAGACGTTGAGCGGCTGCTCGTACTGGCGTTCTTCGATGAAGTTCTCATTACGGCCGCCGTAGGTGGCGGCTGAAGAGGCATAAAGGAACGGAATTTCACGTTCCAGACAGAAATGCAGCAGGTCTTTTGAGTACTGATAGTTGTTATCCATCATGTACTTGCCGTCCCACTCGGTGGTCGCTGAGCAAGCACCTTCATGGAACACCGCTTCAATCGGACCCAGATCCTCGCCGGACATGATGTAAGAGAGGAATTCCTCTTTATCCATGTAATCCGCGATATCGAGGTCCGCGAGGTTCACGAATTTGGTGCCGTCTTTCAGATTATCCACCACCAGAATATCGGTAAGACCGCGATCGTTCAGCGCTTTAACAATGTTGCTGCCAATCATGCCAGCGCCACCGGTTACGATAATCATATGCTTTGCCTTTAAACAGTTTGGGGTGAAACAGGAGGTTTCACGCACTAATGCCTAACATCATAACATTTCAGCCCGAGACAGGCAGCCAGATGACTCTGCAACGGCTGCACAAATCGCAACCATCACGTGAACTATGCTGCAAAACTGAGATTTCCCTGGCGTAAATGTCGGCGCGATGCTTTTCGATCAGTAATATGTGCCAAAATTTTGCTATCTGAGGAGCAGAATCATGTCCAGTCAGTTTTATTCGCAAATCCGTCAACAGCTTGAGACAACACGTCAGGACGGATTGTTCAAACAGGAACGCACCATTACGTCGGCACAGCAGGCGGAAATCACCGTCGCCAACAGCCCACCCGTCATTAACTTCTGCGCCAATAACTATCTTGGCCTGGCTAATCATCCTGCGTTAATACAGGCAGCCAAAGAGGGCATGGATTCGCATGGTTTTGGCATGGCGTCGGTGCGCTTCATCTGCGGAACTCAGGATATTCATCAGCAGTTAGAACACAAGCTGGCGGCGTTTCTGGGCATGGAAGATGCCATACTTTTCTCCTCCTGTTTTGATGCCAACGGCGGTCTGTTTGAAACCCTGCTCAGCGCGGAAGACGCCATCATTTCTGATGCGCTCAACCACGCCTCGATCATTGACGGTGTGCGCTTGTGCAAAGCGCAGCGATATCGCTATGCCAATAACGATATGAGCGAGCTACGCATCCGCTTGCAAGAGGCGCGTGATAAGGGCGCACGTCACATCCTGATCGCCACCGATGGCGTGTTCTCGATGGATGGCGTTATCGCTAATTTGCAGGGTATTTGCGATTTAGCCGACGAATTTGATGCGCTGGTGATGGTGGATGACTCTCATGCCGTTGGCTTTGTCGGCGCATCCGGGCGTGGCTCACACGAATATTGTGGCGTCATGGACCGCGTTGATATCCTGACCGGCACCTTAGGTAAGGCGTTAGGCGGCGCATCCGGTGGCTACGTGGCCGCCAAAAAAGAGGTCGTCGAGTGGCTACGTCAACGTTCACGCCCTTACCTGTTCTCGAATTCGCTGGCCCCCGCCATCGTCACCGCCTCACTGCGTGTGCTGGATTTGCTGAGTGAAGGCGATGGCTTACGCCAACGTCTGTGGGAAAATGCCCGCTTCTTCCGCGAAAAAATGACAGCCGCAGGCTTTACGCTGGCGGGAGCCGATCACGCCATTATTCCGGTGATGTTGGGTGATGCCAAAGTGGCACAGCAATTTGCCAGCCTGCTGCAACAGGAAGGTATTTACGTCACGGGCTTCTTCTATCCGGTGGTGCCACAAGGTCAGGCGCGTATCCGCACGCAGATATCTGCGGGACACACACAGGCACAGCTTGAGCATGCCGTTGCGGCCTTTACGCGCATCGGACAGCAACTGGGTGTGATTACAGGAGCGGCAAAATGAAAGCGCTGGCTAAATTAAAAGCCGAAGAAGGCATCTGGATGATCAACGATGCACCGATTCCAGAACCTGGGCATAACGACCTGCTGATTAAAATCCGCAAAACCGCGATTTGCGGCACGGACGTGCACATCTACAACTGGGATGACTGGTCGCGTAAGACTATTCCCGTCCCGATGATCACGGGCCACGAATATGTCGGTGAAGTCGTGGGAATGGGTGAAGAGGTTAAGGGGTTTTCAGTTGGCGATCGCGTTTCGGGTGAAGGCCACATCACCTGCGGCCATTGCCGTAACTGCCGCGCCGGGCGCACGCATCTCTGCCGCAACACGGTTGGAGTGGGTGTCAATCGTCAAGGCTGTTTCGCTGAATATCTGGTCATCCCCGCCTTTAACGCCTTCAAAATCCCCGACAATATTCCGGACGAACTGGCCGCGATTTTTGATCCCTTCGGTAATGCCGTACATACCGCGTTGTCATTTGATCTGGTCGGTGAGGATGTGCTGATCTCTGGCGCGGGTCCGATTGGCATCATGGCAGCGGCAGTATGCAAACATGTGGGTGCGCGTAATGTGGTGATCACCGATATCAACGAGTATCGGCTTGGTCTGGCACGCCAGATGGGAGTCACCCGCGCAGTCAACGTGGCGCAGGAAAATCTGCGTGATGTGATGGCGGAATTGGGCATGACCGAAGGTTTCGATGTCGGGCTGGAGATGTCTGGCGCCCCCCCAGCGTTTCGCACGTTATTGGACGTCATGAACCACGGTGGGCGCATCGCCTTGCTGGGGATCCCTCCGGGTGAGATGGCCATTGACTGGAATCTGGTGATCTTTAAAGGATTATTCATCAAAGGCATTTATGGCCGCGAGATGTTTGAGACCTGGTACAAAATGGCGGCGCTGATTCAGTCTGGCCTCGATTTAACGCCCATCATTACGCACCGCTACCACATCGATGATTTCCAGCAAGGATTTGACGAGATGCGCTCTGGTCGCTCTGGGAAAGTGGTATTGAGCTGGGATTAACCGTTTGCGGGAGGTAACCAGCCCTCCCGCAGGCTTCATCGACTCAATGCCAGATACTGCTGACAGATTGATAAAGTATCAAACCCGGCAAATGCATCGGCCTGTATGAGTGGCGGATACTGATAAACCTCCTGCATTTTCTCCGCCAGGGATTCCGGATTAAGTTCGGACAGACCACGCGCTAAATCGCCCTGCAATAACCACTCTGGGCCGCCGGGACAACGGGTGCTCACCACAGGCGTGCCGCAGAGCATCGCTTCGATGAGTACGTTGCCAAAGCCCTCGCTGTCCGAACTGACAATCAACATGGTTGCCCGGCTTATCCAGGCATACGGGTTCAGCGTAAAGCCTTGGAAAATCACCCGGTCGGCGATACCCAGCGCCTGCGCCTGCGCTTGCAGGGCGGCTTTGCGCTCAGGTGAACCCTGGCCTAATAGCACCAAGGGTTGTTGGATGTTACTCAACGCATAGGCTTTAAGCAGACGGTCATGGCGCTTAGTTTCGTGGAAGCGCCCCACATGCACCAGAAAACCAGCCGACGGCACTTCAGCCGGCTCGGCGGCCAGTTGTCGAATTTGTTCAACATCGAATGGGTTGCCAATCACCGCTTCATGTGAGGGCTGCACGTCAAAAGCAGATTTGAGATCTTCAAGCACCGCAGGCGAGACACCTACCACGTTGCGCCCCTGATAAACCTGACGGATTTTACGTGCCTTCAACCAGCGTGATAAGCCGGTGCGATGCCCCAAATAAGACGCAGAAAATACGCCGTGTAGGCAAAACCAGGTCTTCTCCTGCCGGAGTGCCCGGCTGCGGCGCACAATACGATCGGTTTTGTGCAGATGTGAGACCACAAGGTCGAATTGGCCGCCCTCCTTTTCCGCCTTCCTGACGGCGACATCCAGTAAACGAGCACGCCGACTGAGTTCAGTCAACTTGCGCCACGGCTTACGGTTGGTGTCCTGAATGACGTGATAATCCACGCCTTCTGGCAACGGATACTCGCACACTTTGCGCAGGGAAAAGAGTGAGACTCGATGCCCCAGCGCCAACATACCGGCAACCAGCGTCAACACCACCTTCTCGGCGCCGCCGCCTGGTAAACCATCGATCACCATCAGTATGCGTTTTGACAAATTGTCCTACCTATCAGTTTTAGAAAACGGGTGAATGCCAGCTATGCGCGGGGAATATTAACGCACATTCATCCCCCTTTCCGCCTGTTTACTGCCGTGGCAAATAGTTTTGCGTCACTGCAGGGCACAGCGTAACATTGCGATTTTATTGGCCTCAGGCGGCGAACATGACCCGGCACGCGTTCCTTATTACCATTGACACCGAAGGCGACAATCTCTGGCGCAATCACCGCTCAATCACCACCAAAAACACCGGCTATCTGCCACGTTTTCAGGCGTTGTGCGAACGTTATGGTTTTAAACCCACCTGGCTGACCAACTATGAAATGGCGATTGATCCTGCGTTTGTCGAATTTGGCAAAGATGTGATTGCCCGTAAGCAAGGCGAAATCGGGATGCATCTCCATGCCTGGAACAGTCCACCCGAAGCCCCGCTGACTGACGATGACTGGCGCTGGCAGCCTTTTCTGATCGAGTACCCCGATAGCGTGCTGCGTGACAAAGTCGCTTATATGACGGATCTCCTCGAAGAAAAGTTCCAAACCAAAATGTTAAGTCATCGCGCCGGTCGCTGGGCATTTGATGAACGCTACGCTGCGATCCTGACTGAGTTGGGCTATCAGGTAGACTGTTCGGTCACGCCACGTGTGAACTGGTCCTACACGCGCGGTGCGCCGCAAGGTAACGGCGGCACTAACTATACCCATTTCCCGGCCAAACCTTATTTCATCGATCCACAGGATATTTCGCGCAGTGGTGATTCATCGCTACTCGAAGTCCCGATGAGCATCCAGTACAAGTATTCCGCATTGATGAATGCGTTCAAACAGGGTGCTTACCGACTACGCGGTAAACAAAAAAGCCCTGCTGTGCACTGGTTGCGCCCATCGGGTGGCAACATTGCAGATATGAAGCGCGTCGTGGAGATGTCACTGGCGGAAGGGAACAATTACACCGAGTTTATGTTGCACAGCTCCGAATTCATGCCCGATGGAAGCCCAACGTTTAAAAATGAACGTGACATCGAGCAGCTATACGAAGATCTCGAAGCGCTGTTTAGCTGGTTGGCACCGAACTTTGTCGGCCAGACACTGGCGGAATATTACGCCAGCTTCACACGCCAACAGGCTCAGCGCTGAGTTCCTGCCAGGCCTGCCAGACCGTTTCCAGAGTGACATCGCTGCATTCACCGGAAGCGGTCTGCATAATATGGTACTTTCCAGACCACGGATGCCAGATGCTGGCATTGGTATCGCCAAAGAACACCACCTGCTTTTTATGTAAACCTGCGGCCAAGTGCATCTGGCCACCATCGCTACACAAAATTTGTTCACAGCGGTCAAAACCGGCAATCAACTCACGCACTGACGCAGTTGGGTAACGTGCTGCGCGGGGTGAGTTTACTTTTTCAATCAGCTCATCGGCGCGTGCGGCATCGCCTTTATCATTGGCATCCAGTGTGCCTTGCGGCGACCAGAAAACCAGTACCCGCGCCTGCTCATCTTCCAGCAATTTATTAATAAAAGCGGCATAAGATGCCACCGGCCAACGGCGTTTTGGGCTGCGGCTACTGATATGAACACCGAAGACTTTACCCGGCGCGGGAAATAATGCTGCGACGCGTGCGCTCGCCGCTTCGCGTTCTGCCTCCGCGAGGTAGAGATTGACCTGAGGGACCACGGGGTAGGCATCCGTTAATGCCGAAAGATAAGAGTAGGTGTGCTCAACCTGATGCTTGCCGTGAAAATCTGTTTTCTGGAAGGGATGATCCAGCTGCGCATCTGCCTGGGCGGCGCCGATAATGTTGTGCGCGCCCGCCAACTTCGCCAGCCTCAGGCTGTATTTGCAAGGCACAGGATTGGCCAGAATGGTGGCATCAAATCGGGTTTTACGCAGTGCCAGCATGATCTTCACCCGTTGCCAGTAAACGCCCAGCGTGGTCTCATTTTTGGCGCGATGCTTGGCTTTCTTATACACATACAGACGGTCAACATGGGGATTGTAACTCACCACATCCTGCGCAATTTTGTTCACCAGCAAAGTGATGGTTGCTTCTGGAAATGCCTGTTTTATGCCTTCCAGTAAAGGAGTGGTACAGACCATATCACCGATATTATCGCGTCGGATAACGAGTATATTTTTCATGCTAAGACCCAGGTGTATAAAGATATATGCTGCGCTTTTCGGCTATCACCATTCCTAAAAGTGCGAAAATGCTAGCGAGCTAACTACTTTTGACCATAAATGTCCAAAAAGTTCTGAATTCCTTAGCAATAATTAACGTAAGAATTTCGTTAATTACTGATAAAAACATCACAACAATGTCGGAAAATGCTCCCTTACTCTCCATCATCTCACCGATGTATAACGCCGGTGCGATGCTCGAGACTTTTATGCAGTCCCTGCTGGCGCAAACGCTAAGCTCACTGGAAATTATCATCGTTGATGATGGCTCCACCGATGGCTCAGGTGAACGGGCCGATGCCTACGCGCAGCAGCATTCTCATGTACGTGTCATCCATCAGGCCAATGGCGGAGTTTCACGTGCACGTAATGCCGGGCTAGCCGTCGCAAGGGGCAAATACGTCACTTTCCCAGACGCCGACGACACCATGAACCCGGCGATGTATCAAACGCTGGTCGAGATGGCAGAAAGTGATGAGTTAGACGCCGCGCAATGCAACGCTGAATGGTTCTTCAAAGCCAGCCAGACCACCAAACCGCTGATTCCTCTGGATCGTTTAAGGAGCACCCAAGTGCTCAGTGGGCCGGAGTGGCTGAACACCGCGTTACAGACCCATCGTTATATGCATGTAGTGTGGCTCGGTATTTACCGCCGCGAACTGATAGAACAACTCAATTTCACCTTCGAGCCGGGTCTACACCATCAGGATATTCCCTGGACCACCGAGTTTATGTTCAACGTCAAACGTGTGCGCTATACCGATCAGATGTTGTATCGGTATTACATGCACGATGCATCGATCAGTAATCGCAAGCGCACAGGCCAGCGTAACGTGGAATATCAACGGCACTACCTGAAAATTGCGCAGATGCTGGAAGAGATCAATACACGCTATCGCACACGCATTAAAATTTACCCGGCATTTCACTATCAGATTACCCGTGAAGCGCTCAGCGTCTGCCACTCCATCCGCCGCGAACCCGATGAGAGCGCACGCCAGGCGATGATTGCGGATATCTTTGCCACCCAAACTCACAAACGAATGCTGCGTAACGCACGCGGTGCCAGACAGTGGTATCAGTTAATGTTGTGGTTGAGCCGGATTTATCGCTGGCGTAAGAAATAAGCGCCGCGGCTGGCTTTCGCACCCTGGGGGTTTGCCCTACAATCAGCTCACTGAATTTTGAGATCATTTGAGTATGGCAAGCCCGATTCCAGCCCAGTTTGCACCGAAAAATATTCTGCTGATTAAGCTGCGTCATCACGGCGATATGCTGCTGACCACGCCGGCTATCAATGCACTACGCCAGCGCTATCCCCAGGCCAATATCGACGTCCTGTTGTATAAAGAGACGCGGCCAATGCTGGAAGCACATCCCGCCATCCGTCAGTTGCATATCATCGATCGTAACTGGAAAAAGGAAGGCGGCTGGCAAAAGTTTCGCCATGAAATGGCCCTGCTCTCTGCGGTCCGTGCCTGCCATTATGATGTGGTGATTAACCTTGCCGATCAGTGGCGCAGTGCGATCATTACCGGCTTTTCTGCCGCACCGGTTCGCATCGGCTTTGCCTTTGCGAAGCGCGATAATGCACTCTGGCGCTGGTGCCATAATCACTTGATATCCACTCAGAACTACAATCAGCTGCACACCGTTGAGCAAAATATGGCGGCGCTGGAACCACTCGGCATCAGTGCGGAAGGTGCGAAAGCCTCGATGCACTTTAGCGCAGCCGATCAGCAAAAAGTGCAGGCTGTTTTGGCGCAGCAACAGGTCACCGGCCCGTTTATTGTGATACAGCCGACCTCACGCTGGGTATTCAAATGCTGGGAAGATGAAAAAGTCGCGCAGCTCATCGATACGCTCACTGCCGATGGCCACACCGTTGTCCTGACCGCAGCACCAGATCAGAAAGAGCAGGCGATGATCGCTAACATTCAGTCGCTCTGCCATAGCCAGAACGTGGTGTCACTGGCTGGGCAGCTCTCACTACCGCAACTGGCGGCGCTGATCGATGCTGCGCAACTGTTTATTGGCGTGGATTCAGCCCCAATGCACATGGCCGCCGCGCTCAATACGCCCTGCCTGGCGCTGTTTGGTCCCACCAAGCTGCATCACTGGCGTCCGTGGGGTGACAATAATCGCGTCATTTGGGCCGGTAATTATGCACCGCTGCCATCCCCCGACGATATCGATACCAAAACCGAGCTGCGCTATCTCTCCGCGATTCCCGTTGAGGATGTGATTGCCGCCGCAAGGAGTTTTTTGCATGACTAAGTTACGCCTGGCGATTGTCCGGCAGAAATATCGCCCGGATGGCGGTGCTGAGCGCTTTATCTCACGGGCGCTGGAAGCGCTGGATAGTGAGCAGCTCGATCTCAATATCATTACCCGCAGCTGGCAGGGCACGCCCAATCCGGCCTGGCATCTGCACATTTGCAATCCCGCTAAATTTGGCCGCGTCTCACGCGAACGTGGATTTGCACGCGCCGCACGAGAATGCTGGGAACGCGAAAAATTCGATATCGTTCAGAGCCACGAACGCATTGCCGGCTGTGATATCTTTCGCGCCGGTGACGGCGTGCATCGCGTGTGGCTTGAGCAGCGAGCACGCATCGTCTCGCCCTGGCAGCGTTTAAGCGCCAGCCTCAGCCCTTATCATCGCTATGTACTACAAGCTGAAGCGGAAATGTTCAACGCGCCGTCTTTAAAAGCCGTCATCTGTAATTCAGAGATGGTCAAACAGGATATTTTGCGTTATTTCACGCTCGATGGCAGCAAGATACACGTCATTCATAACGCCATCGATAGCCAACGTTTTCAGCCAGCCACAGAAGCCCAGCGCTTTGCCATGCGTCAGCAACTGACATTGCCGCAAGATGCCACGGTGATGATCTATGTCGGTTCCGGCTTTGAGCGCAAAGGATTGAAAGCCGCCATTAGCGCATTGGCCAACAGTGACCGTTATCTGATTGTCGTTGGCCAGGATAAGCAGTTGTCGCGCTATCAGCAGTTGGCTAACCAGCTTAACTGTCTTGATCGCCTGCGCTTTGTTGGCGTACAGCAGGATGTCCAGCCGTACTATCATGCGGCTGATGCGCTGCTGCTGCCGACGCTCTATGATCCTTTTCCGAATGTGGTGCTGGAAGCGATGGCCTGCGGTTTAGCGGTTATCACCAGCACGGGCTGCGGTGGTGCAGAATTCATTACAGCAGGTCAAGAAGGCTTCGTCTGCGATGCGTTGGATATCAAAGCGTTAAATGATGCCATTATGGCGACACCCGCGCTTTTACAGAATTCTGCCATGGGCGAAGCCGCACGCCGCAGAATCGAACCTTTTGGTCCGCAACGACTGGCGCAGGCACTGACCTCACTTTATCAGCAGGTACTGAAGGCCAACTGACGAAGTGGTATGAGCAGGCGGCCAGTTTCTGATAACATGCCGCCTTTCATGTGTTTTTTGACGCGAACCTGTCGTAACGATAACTATGACAACTCTATACACAGCCCTGCTCTATCTGATTCAGCCATTCATCTGGCTGCGCCTGTGGCTGCGCGGTCGAAAAGCACCGGCCTATCGTAAACGCTGGGCCGAGCGCTACGGCTATTGCGTCGGCAAAGTGCAACCGCATGGCATTGTGCTGCATTCTGTTTCCGTGGGCGAAACCCTGGCCGCGGTACCCTTGGTACGCGCACTGCGCCATCGCTACCCAACGCTCCCCATTACTGTCACCACCATGACGCCAACCGGTTCGGAACGCGCCCAGTCTGCCTTTGGCAAAGACGTGCATCACGTCTATCTGCCTTACGACTTGCCCGGCTCCATCAACCGTTTCCTCGACACCGTCAATCCACGTCTGGTGATCATTATGGAAACCGAACTGTGGCCCAACATTATCCGTATTCTGCATCAGCGCCAGATTCCTCTGGTGATTGCCAACGCTCGCCTGTCTGAACGTTCGGCAAAAGGCTATAAAAAGCTGGGCGGCTTTATGCGTGATTTGCTGCAACGCATTACGCTGATTGCGGCGCAGAACAGCGAAGATGCCGATCGCTTCCTCAGCCTCGGCCTTAAACGTTCACATCTGGCCGTCACGGGTAGCCTGAAGTTTGATATTTCTGTCACCCCCGAACTGGCCGCAAAAGCCGTCACGCTTCGCCGCCAGTGGGCTTCGCGCCGCCAGGTGTGGATTGCGACCAGTACTCATGAAGGTGAAGAGACCATCATTCTGGATGCCCATCGCCGTCTGCTGCAGCAATTCCCAGACCTGCTGCTGATTCTGGTGCCACGCCATCCTGAACGTTTCAAAGATGCCTGCGATCTGACGCAAAAACGCGGCTTCAGCTTTATTCTGCGTAGCAGCGGTGAAATTCCGTCCAGCGAAACGCAAGTGGTGATCGGCGATACCATGGGCGAACTGATGATGCTGTACGGCATTGCCGATATCGCCTTTGTCGGCGGAAGTCTGGTCGAGCGCGGCGGCCACAATCCACTGGAACCGGCAGCGCATGCCATTCCCGTATTGATGGGCCCGCACATCTGGAACTTCAAAGATATCTGCGCCAAGTTGCAACAGGCGGAAGGTTTGATCACGGTTACCGATGTGATTTCGCTGGAAAAACAAGTCGCTAACCTGCTGCAGGATGACGACTATCGCCGCTACTATGGCCGACATGCCGTGGAAGTGCTGCATCAAAACCAGGGCGCATTACAGCGTCTGCTACAGTTACTCGAACCTCATTTACCGCCGCGAGCTCACTAACTCATGTCGCAACGCCAACGTCTCTCCGTGGTGATGATCGCCAAAAACGAAGCTGAACTGCTACCGGAGGCGCTAGCCTCGGTCAGTTGGGCCGATGAGATTGTGCTGCTGGATTCCGGCAGTCAGGACGATACGGCAGACGTTGCCCGTGCACTGGGCGCTCAGGTTTATCAGGCGGAAGGTTGGGATGGCTTTGGTAAACAGCGTCAACGCGCGCAGGCTTTTGCCAGCGGCGATATGATCCTGATGCTGGATGCCGATGAGCGTGTGACGCCTGAATTACGCCGTACGATTGAACACGTCCTGGAGCAACCCGCAGCGAATACGGTTTACAGCCTCAGACGCAGTAATTTGTTCCTTGGCCGCTTTATGCGCCACAGTGGCTGGTATCCGGATCGCGTACTGCGCCTGTATCCACGCGCACTCAACTACAACGACAACCTGGTTCACGAATCGCTGGATACACAAGGCGCGCCCGTTGTTGCGCTCACCGGTGATTTGCAGCACCTCACCTGTCGCGATCTGATCGCTTTTCAGCGCAAACAGATGAATTATGCCGAAGCCTGGGCTGCTGAGCGTTTCCAGCGCGGCAAACGCTGTGGGCTTTTCTCCATTTTCAGCCACACCTTAGGGGCGTTTCTTAAAACGCTGCTACTGCGCGCCGGCTTCCTTGATGGCAAACAGGGCTGGATTTTGGCGGTCGTGAACGCACAGTACACCTTCAACAAATACTCGGCGCTCTGGGCGCTGCATCACACCTCAACACAAGGCCGCGTATGAGCACTAAAGCGATTTATCCCGGCACGTTTGATCCCATCACTCTGGGGCATCTGGATATTGTTACGCGCGCGGCGCAAATGTTTGACCACATCGTGGTGGCCATTGCCGCCAGTCCGAGCAAGAAACCGTTGTTCTCTCTGGATGAACGTGTGGATTTGGCGCGCCAGGTGACAACGCATCTGCCGAATGTCGAGGTTGTGGGTTTCAGCGATCTCATGGCGAATTTTGCCAAAGCGCAAAACGCCAATGTGCTGGTGCGGGGATTACGCGCCGTATCAGATTTCGAATATGAGCTGCAACTGGCACAAATGAATCGCCATCTGCTGCCTAACCTGGAAAGCGTTTTTCTGATGCCGTCCGAAGGTTTCTCTTTCGTCTCATCGTCACTGGTGAAGGAAGTTGCAAGTCATCATGGCGATGTGCAGGCATTTCTGCCTGCCGTTGTGCATCAGGCATTGCTGGCGCGACTGGCGCAGCAACCTTGATTTAGTGCTGACAGCGTGGGCACCAGAAGGTGCTGCGCTGGCCATGTTTACCGCTGACAATCGGTGTACCGCAAGCGCGACACGGCTCTCCCGCCCGACCATACACCTGCAATTCCTGTGCAAAATAGCCCGGCTTACCGTCCGTTTGCAGGAAGTCACGCAGCGTAGTGCCGCCCTGTTCGATTGAGCGCAGCAACACGGCTTTGATGGTGGCAACCATCAACTCCGCCTCTTCCCGGCTTAAACTCATCGCTGGGCGATCGGGCAAGATTCCGGCCGTAAACAGCGATTCGCTGGCGTAAATATTGCCAACGCCGACCACCACTTTGTTATCCATCAGCCACTGTTTAATCACCGTACGTTTACCGCGCGACTTCTCAAACAGATAAGCACCATCAAATTCGGGGCTGAGCGGCTCAGGGCCAAGATGCGCGAGCACACTGCTGCCTTCCAGGTCAGCCGTCCACAGCCAGGCACCAAAGCGACGCGGATCGGTATAGCGCAGCACTTTGCCATTACTCATCACTAAATCGACGTGATCGTGCTTCGCAGCCGCCTGCTCGCCAGGCAAAATACGCAAACTACCGGACATGCCGAGGTGAATGATAATCCAGCCATGCGGCAGTTCCAGCAGCAGGTATTTTGCGCGACGCTGCACGCTCAGCACGGGCTGGTCGCTTAGCGCATGAATTTCGTGCGAGACCGGCCAACGCAGGCGAGAATTACGTACCACCGCATGCAAAATCGTTGCGCCCACCAGATGTGGCTCAATGCCACGTCGGCTGGTTTCTACCTCTGGTAATTCAGGCATGTCATCTCCTCAACAAACCGCAGAAACAAAAAACCCGGCCGAAGCCGGG